>JAZNEE010000215.1:0-17890 GCA_045588405.1 Acutalibacteraceae bacterium | reverse complement strand
TATATAATAAAAGCACGCTATAAATCCTTGTTTATAACGTGCTTTTTTCAAAGTTTAAAATATTAATTTTGAAGTGAAAGAAACCAAGTTTGAAACCTCGCCCAAAATGAATTTTTCGTCGGGCTCATCAAATATTTTAAGGTTAATTTTTTCTCCTAAAAATACTTCGTTAATATAGTTTATTTCAAAAGATTTTAAAGGAAGTTTTAATTCATTTTCAAGAAGACAATCAACCGAAATTTGAGCATAGATTGTGTTGTTTACATGCCCGTTACGGTCAATATCACTTTTTTCGATGGGTCTTGTCGAAAAAATGCAATTTCCATCGGGAACCGACAACTTTTGAGGCTTTTCGCAAGAATTTTCAAGCTCGCTGTTATAAAGAAAATCATCAAATCCCGTGATTAAATTAGGTCTGACCGGTTTTCGGTTTTTTAGGTCTAAACAAATAACCTCTGCTTTAGATTCGGTCAAAAACTCACCGTTTTCAGCTTCTAATCGGTAGTTTCGATAAAATCTTATACCTTTAAGCTCGCTGCACCAGGTTGTCAGCTTAACCTTTTCATTTAAAACAGGTAAACGATGAATTTTAACCTTTATTTTAGTGAAAATAAACGCCAAACCCAACTCGTTTTGCATATAGTCCGAGGTGGTTCCAAACTCGTTTAAATGAATTTCACCAATTTCCTGGTGAAACATTAAAAGTGAAGACAGCTTTAAACGGTTATAACGGTCGACATCAAGATTGCCGACCGTTATATTCCATTCATACGCTGTTTTTTCTAAAATACAGCCCATAATATTTATTTCTTAACGATTTTTTTCATACCGCCCATATAAGGTCTCAAAGCCTCGGGGATACGGATGCTGCCATCCTCTTGAAGGTTGTTTTCAAGGAAAGCGATGAGCATTCTGGGAGGTGCTACAACGGTGTTGTTAAGGGTATGAGCAAAATAGTTGCCATCCTTGCTCTTTACGCGGATTTTAAGGCGACGAGCCTGAGCATCAGAAAGATTGGAGCAAGAACCAACCTCAAAATACTTCTGTTGTCTTGGAGACCATGCTTCAACGTCAATCGATTTAACTTTAAGGTCGGCAAGGTCACCCGAGCAACACTCAAGAGTTCTAACGGGGATATCCATTGAACGGAACAAATCAACGGTGTTCTGCCAAAGTTTATCAAACCAGAAGGGCGAATCCTCCGGCTTACATACAACGATCATTTCCTGCTTTTCAAACTGATGGATTCTATAAACACCGCGTTCTTCAATGCCATGAGCGCCTTTTTCTTTACGGAAGCAGGGAGAATAGCTGGTTAAAGTATAGGGAAGCTTTTCTTCGGGGTTGATAGTATCGATAAACTTACCGATCATACTATGCTCCGAGGTGCCGATGAGGTAAAGATCCTCACCTTCGATTTTATACATCATTGCGTCCATTTCGGCAAAGCTCATAACACCGGTTACAACGTTGGAACGAATCATAAAAGGAGGCACACAATAGGTAAATCCGCGATCAATCATGAAATCTCTAGCATAAGAGATAACTGCCGAATGAAGACGGGCAATATCACCTAAAAGATAGTAAAATCCGTTACCTGCAACCTTTCTTGCGCTGTCAAGGTCAATACCCTCAAATTTCTCCATAATCTCGGTGTGATAAGGAATAGGAAAATCGGGAACAACCGGCTCGCCGTAACGCTTAACTTCAACGTTTTCAGAGTCGTCTTTACCAATCGGAACAGAAGGGTCGATGATGTTGGGAATGGTCATCATAACCTTTAAAAGCTTTTCTTCATATTCTTCCTCTAATTTTTCAAGCTCTGCCAAACGTGCAGCAAATTCTGAAACCTTTTTCTTGGCAGCCTCGGCGTCGTCCTTCATTCCTTTTGCCATAAACATACCAATCTGCTTGGAAATAGAGTTTCTTTCAGCTCTTAAGGAATCAGCCTCGCGCTGATATTCTCTCTTTTTAGCATCAAGCTCAATAGCCTCGTCAACAAGCGGAAGTTTTTGATCCTGGAATTTGTTTTTGATGTTTTGTTTTACGATTTCGGGGTTTTCTCTGACAAATTTAATGTCTAACATTTTTAATTTCTCCAATCCTGGTTTTAATTGACACACACAATATATTGTGTTGATAAGTTAAAACAATACTATATATTGCTAATTATTATCATTTGTAATAATATAAAAAACTATATCGAGCGCTATTGCAATGCTTAAAAACAGAACAAACTCGTCGAACACAATGCCCAAGGCAAGGCCAATCGAAAGAATTATAAGTGATAAAAACATATCTCTTTTTTTGGTTTTCCTTGAAATGTTTTTAATCATTTTTCTTGCCGATTTGGAAGCATTTTTCAGGCTGAATTTTTTGTTTTTGCGGTTACTCATTTTGTTCACCGGCAAGCTTGCCTGCAATATCAAAAAGGTCATCATCCGAGAAAAATTCGATTTGCAAGGTTCCGTTTTTGCCGTTGCCACTGATTTTAACCTTTCGACCCAAAGTGTTGGCTAAGGCCGCTTCGGTTTCAACATAAAGCTTGTTCTTGATTTTGGGACGCTTCATCTGAATGCCGGGTTTTTGCTGTTTTGAAATGTTTTCAATATCTCGAACCGAGGCACCGCCTTTGGCTAACAGCAAGGCTTCTTTTCTGATATCCTCATAAGGAATTGACAACAAGGCTCTTGCGTGACCGGAGGTTATTTCACCCTTTTTAACGGCTTCTGTTTCGGCTTCGGTAAGGCTTAAAAGTCTTAACGCGTTGGCAACCGCCGAGCGTGATTTACCAACTCTTGACGAAACCTGTTCTTGCGTAAGCCCGTATGTATCCATAAGTTGCTTGTATCCCAAGGATTCTTCAATGGGGTTTAAATCTTCACGTTGAAGGTTTTCAATAAGCGCAACTTCCATGGTTTCGCGGTCATCCATTTCGCGGATAACAACCGGCACTTTGTCAAGCCCTGCAAGTCTGCTTGCACGCCAACGACGCTCACCTGCAACTATTTGATAACTGCCGTCTTGCATAGGTCTTACCAAAATCGGTTGAATAAGACCATGTTTTGCAATACTGTCGGACAACTGACGAAGCTCTTCGTCGTCGAAATCTTTTCGGGGCTGGTCACGGTTGGGCACAATTTGTGAAAGTCTTAGTTCTGTGCTTTGCTTTTCGGGGGTTGAATTTTCCTCAAAAAGCAGGTCAAAGCCAAATCCGTCTTTTAAACCGCCTTTTTTTGCAGCCATATTCTATCTCCTTTATTTTTTATTTCTCTTAATAAATTCTTTTGCCAGGTTATTATAGGCGTCAGCGCCTTTGCATCTGGCATCATAATATTGTATAGGACTACCATAACTTGGGGCTTCGGATAGTCTTACACCACGAGGTATTGTGGTTTTGTAAAGTTCGTTGGCAAAATGCTTTTTAAGCTCGCTTACAACCTGTTGGGTTAAATTAAGCCTTCCGTCGAACATTGTCAGCACAACGCCTTCCAAGTATAAATCGGGGTTAAAGGCTTGTTTTACCCTTTTTACGGTAGAAATAAGCTGTGCCAAACCTTCAAGCGCATAATACTCGCATTGAGCCGGTACCAAAAATGAATCAGCCGCGGTTAAAGCGTTGATTGTGATAAGTCCTAAGGATGGCGGACAGTCAATGAATATGTAATCATAATCATTTTTGATTAGCGCCAACGCGGTTTTTAACTGACTTTCGCGCTTTTGAACGTTTATAAGTGCGATTTCTGCGCCTGCAAGGTCGATATTTGCAGGAATAATCGAAACATTCTTAAACTTTGTGGGAATTGCGGCTTCTTTGGCGTGAGCTCCCGAAGTCAACAAATCAAAGCTTGAATATTCGATTTCCTTCTTTGAAATGCCATATCCGCTTGTTGTGTTGCCTTGTGGATCGGCATCGATAAGTAAAACTTTTTTACCGCAGATTCCAACTCCTGCGGCAAGGTTAACGGCGGTTGTGGTTTTTCCAACTCCACCTTTTTGATTTATAATGGCAATTATCTTGCTCAATTTAACTTCCTCCGTGATGAGATGAGGTTTATTCTTCGACTCTATACATTATATATAATAATGTGAATTTTGTAAAGAGAAAAAGCAAAAAAAGATTGTTTCACGTGAAACATTTATTCTTCGAAAAAATTAATTTGTTTCACGTGAAACATTTAAAACTATTTAATTCTTGGTTTTGAAAGAAGTGACGCAAGCAAACCAAAAAGTATCGCGGCCGTGATTCCGCCGGCGGTTGCAGTCAGCCCGCCTGTCAAAGCTCCTATAAGTCCATTTTCCGCAACTGCTTTTTCAACTCCTTTTGCAAGAGCGTAGCCAAACCCCGTCAAAGGCACGGTTGCACCTGCGCCTGCAAAATCAACCAATCGTTCATAAATTCCAAATCCGGTCAACGCAACACCCAAAACCACGTAAGACACAAGAATCCTTGCGGGAGTGAGTTTTGTTTTGTCGATGAGCAACTGACCGATAAGGCAGATTAAACCACCCACCAAAAATGCCTTCAAATAATCCATAACAATCTCCTTTTTGTTTCACGTGAAACATTTTAATGACCTTTTCCGTTTTTTAGCGTTGTTCTGACAAATAACCGCTTGAAATCGGAAAAATTGAAAGGAATAACGGGATAAAGATAACCTCTGCCGCTTAACGTCTTTGAACAAGCCGCTACTGCTATAACAAGCACAACACCTGCAAAAAATCCGTAGAAATTGAAGAATTGACTTAAAACCAGGATAAAAATACGGCTGAATTTAAGAGCGTAGCCCATTTCGAAGCTTGGCTGTGCGTAGGATGCTATGGCAACAAACGCCATATAAATAATGGTTTCTGAAACAAACCACCCGGCATTTACGGCAAATTCACTCAAAATCAAACCGCCGATGATGCCTAAAGAACCCGAAAGTGTGTTTGGAGTGTTGAGTGAAGCCAGCCTTAGTCCGTCTATAACCAGTTCAAGCAACAAAAACTGAAAGAAGAACGGTATTGAATATTCTTCTTTAGTATTGATAAAGTCGAGCCAATGGGGTATCCATTGAGGGTTGTTAAGCAAAACGAGGATAAAAGGCGTCATAACTACCGTTAAAATCGAAACCAGGTTGCGAATTATACGAACATACGTTCCTGTGAGAGGCGGAAAATAATAGTCGTCGGTTTCTTTTTGAAAATCGGCAAACGAGTTGGGAAACACCATAACCGAGGGTGAGTTGTCCATTATAAGCAAAACCTTACCTTCAAGCAAACATGCAGAGGCAAAGTCGGGTCGCTCGGTGAATCTCACCTTTGGAAATGGATTAAAGAAGCAGGTTGGGATAAGCACCTCGCTCAAAGCCTGCGAAGTCATCGAAATTCCACCTAACTTGACAGTTTTTAACTTATCTCGAAGCTTTTTAACCAATTTCATGTCGGCACGGTCGGCCATATAGGAAATAGCGACGTCTACCTTCGAGGAGTCACCCACCTGGTAATATTCCATGTGAAGTGCTGTGTCACGAATTCGTCGGCGGATCATAGCGGTGTTGAAAATAAAGGTTTCAACAAATCCATCGCGTGAGCCTCGAAGTGAACGGTCTTTTTCGGGCTCGTCAATGCTTCTGACGGGATAGGTTCTTGTATCAACAAGCATGGCATCGGAAAAACCGTCGATTATGATAACCGCCTGGCCCGATAACAGCTGTGTTATAATGTTTTGGTCGTCAGAAGAGAAAGAAACCTCCACGTAAGGCATTCGGATAAACGAAAATTCGCGCATATCGTTTACTTTGTTCATTTCCTCGGGAACAGTTCTATAAAGAAATGTCAGAAGGCGCTGAAAAATATCGTCCTTCATAAAACCATCGATAAAAAACAGAGAAGCGTTGCGATCAGCAACCCAAAAATCGCGGCGAACTATGTCGAAATTCTTTTTAAGATTAAGTTTTTCAGAAAAATAATTACAGTCGGTGTTGTAATTTCCGGTCATAAAAACACTCCTTATTAACAAATGTATTTTTTACCGAAAACAAAAAAATATGAAAACAGGGGATAGGTTTACATAATTAAACTTATGTAAACCAACGGGTATTTCACAAAGTGTTTTTCGCAATGTATTTTTTATTTGACATTGAACAAGTAGGTTTTGCATAGTTAGAGTGATAATAATATGAAACATTATTGCAAACGCTTGACTTTTGAGTTGAATGAATTATAATGAGGGTAGTAAATACTTAAAAGGACACGGTGTTTGATTATGAAAAAAATATTGAGCATAGTGCTTATGTTGGTAGTGTTGTTAGGGTTGATTGGTTGCGGAGATTCCGAAAAAGATAGTGACGGTGGCTTTACTGTAGCCCAAAAAAATAAAATTCGTTTTACAACTACAGTTTCTGCATCTAGTATCACAAGTGTGGAATCAACACAAAGCACGATAGATGATATTTGTAAGAGTGCTCCTCAGCAGTGTCAGAATGGCTCGGAATGTACATACGATATTGTAAAAATCATTGCTCAGGGTTTGGGTGTATCTTCTACTGAAATCACAGAAATCGAAAACTCAAAAAACAGAAACAGTTCCAGCTCAAACAGTGCTGTTCAGGAGCAGGTTAATAACACTTACCGCACCGTTGAACTTTTGGCATCAATTGCTATTAAATTGGATAAAAAAGGTTTATACACAAACGAAATTTCAGCGATTGAAAGTCGATTCTCCAGTTCAAACAGCTCTGCAAAGAGTGCTCCTCAGCAGATGGTTAACGGACACTACAGAACAGTTGAATTGCTTGAGGTAATTGCAAAGATTGCAGATACCGATGATGATTACGCAAGTCAAATCAGTAGCATTATGAGTAAGTTCAGCAGTATGAACAACTCTGCAAGTAGCGCACCTCAGCAGAACGTTAACGGCGCATATCGCACGGTTGAAATGATTTTGTTAATTGCAGAAATCGTTGACTATGATAATACTAACAGCAGCGCAATTAGCGCAATAGAAACCCGTTTGAGCACTCAAAATGCAAATTGCGACAGTGCACCTCAGCAGGAAGCAAATGGTTGTTACCGCACAACCGAAGCATTCTGCTTACTTGCAAAAATGTTGGCAGACTAACTATCGGGAAGCGCCACAGAAATTAAAAACGATTGCAAAAATAAAAAAACTCTCGTGCTAATTTAGCACGAGAGTTTTTATTTGTGTTTTTAATATGCTGATTTATAGGCGGTGCAAACCTCTTCGGTTTCGCCAATCATTTTCAATTTGCCTTTTTCAAGCCAAGCACAATGCTTGCAAAGACGTTCGATCTGATCCAACGAGTGGCTGACAACAATAACGGTTGTCTTGCCGTTGTTCATCATATCGCTGATACGCTTTTCACATTTTTCTTGGAACTTAAAGTCGCCAACCGCCAAAATTTCGTCGACAATCAATATGTCGGGGGTGGTCATTGTTGCGATAGCAAAGCCGATACGAGCAATCATACCCGAGGAATAGTTTTTCATTGGGGTATCAAGAAAATCCTGCATTTCAGAAAATTCGACAATTTCATCAAATTTTTCATTCATATAAGCTCTTGAAAAGCCAAGCACTGAGCCGTTGAGATAGATGTTTTCTCTTGCAGTCAGTTCCAGGTCGAAGCCGGCACCAAGCTCTATAAGAGGAGCAATAACGCCGTCGGTTTTAACGGTGCCATTGGTGGGAGTTAAAATACCCGAAATTATTTTGAGCATGGTTGATTTACCCGAGCCGTTAAGACCGACAATGCCAAAAACATCGCCTTTCTCAATGTTGAGGGTAATATTATCAAGCGCTGTGAAATTTTCAAATTCAAGCTGACGCTTCATTAACTTCAAAAAATACTCTTTAAGGCTTTGCAAACGCTCCTTGCACATTGTAAAGCGCATTGTGATGTTTTGAAGTTCTACCGCATTTTTTTGGGACATAAGATTTCTCCTGTTATTGTTAAATGTGAAGAATGAATCTCTTTTGTAACTTGTTAAAAACCAAAATTCCGATTACAAGCACTATAAATCCGTAAGCGAAGCAGATGATGTTAGGCATAAGTCCGGGAATTTGGTTGTAAATCACAACATTGCGGAAATATTGAATATATTGTGTCATCGGGTTGTATTGTATGATGGGCAACGCAACGTTTTTAAGGAAAGAACTTCCGGCATTTTCAATCATAGACATGGGGTAGATAAGGGGAGTTAAGTACATCCAAAGGGTTAAAATAACGCTGTAGAGATGAATGATATCCTGAAAATAAACGCTGACAGCAGACAAAATAAGGCTCATACCAATGACGAAAAGCAGACAATAAAAAACAGGCAACGGGAACATTAAAACAGTGGCACCAAAGGTACTGCTGATTTTGCCAAAACGAATTGTCATAACAAGAGCAACCGCTATCAAAGAAAAAACAAAATTTATAAGAGCAAAAAGGCATTTTTCAAGCGGGAAAATGTACTTCGGTATATAAACCTTTTTGATAAGAGGTGCGGCCGACAAAACCGAGGTTAGTGAAAGCGATGTAGCCTCGGAAAAGAAGTTCCAAATTGCAGCACCGACTATGTAGTAAACAGCGAAATCACCAATTTCAGGACTGTTTTTAATGTTAAAAACAGCGCCGAAAACAGCGGTTAAAACGAGCATTGTGAGAAGGGGATTAAGAACACTCCAAACAACACCCAAAACACTGCGACGGTATTTAATCTTAAAATCCTTGCTTGCAAGATTGTTAAGCAGTGGCAGATATTTTTTGAAGTTGTACCAAAAGTTGTTACTTGTGCGGGTTTTCAAAAAACTCGCCTCCTAAAAGATTTATTAATAAATTATGAATACACAAAATTATTATACGACTTGAAAATCAAAAAGTCAATATCACTTTAAAGAAACTACCGTTACTCCGTCTTCACCTTCGCCATAAGCGCCGGGACGGAAGGCAGAAACACTTTGATTTGATTTCAAATACTCTCGCACAGCCTTTTTAAGCGCGCCTGTGCCCTTGCCGTGAATTATCCAAACGGTGTTAAGACCTGCCATAACCGAGTTGTCAATAAATCGGTCAAGTTCCAATCCTGCCTCGTCACCCGTCATACCGCGAATGTCGATTTCACTCGAAGCGTTTCGAATATTACCTTCGGGCGATTTGGCTTGTTTTACGGTGCGAGTTTTGGCAACAACACCCTTTGAACTGTCAATCAGGCGTAAATTTGATAAGGGCACCTTGGTTTTAATAATGCCCGCAAGAATAAGCACCTCGTCACCCTTCGGGTCTTCCAAAACCTGAGCCTCTTTTCGGATATCAAAAAGCATAACTCGGTCGCCTTTTTTAAGAGGACGGGGCAGTTTATAACCCTCGTTGCTGTTTTCAACAGGATCGGCTGCGTCGCGCATTTTTGAAACACCGCCTTTAACGGCTGCACGGGCTCTTCTGATGCGCTCTTCTTCTGAAAATTTGCTCTTTTTAATGCTTTCAAGTTCAGAAAGAAGTCGCTCGGCTTCGGCAGAAGCCTTTTCAACAATAACAGAGGCACGCTGACGAGCTTCTTCGTTTATCTTATCGAGTTTGGCTTTAAGCTCGGCATTTTTCTGTTTTTCTTTTGCCTTTAATTCTTCCAATTCGCTGCGAATTCTCAAAGCCTCTAACCTTTCGGTTTCGGCGGTTTTAACCTGCTCTTCCAAAACGGCAACAATGCGCTCAAATTTGGAATCTTCTTCATTTACAAGTGATTTTGCACACTCGACAACGTCAGAAGAAAGGCCAAGTCTTTCGGAAATAGCAAAAGCGTTTGATCGGCCCGGCATACCAACAATAAGTCGGTAGGTGGGCATTAAAGATGCAACGTCGAACTCGCAACTTGCGTTACAAACCCCTTCGGTTTCAAGTGCAAAGCTTTTAAGCTCGGCATAGTGGGTGGTTGAGGCAATTTTGGCACCTTTTTCGCGGAGTTTCATCAAAATTGCCGTTGCAAGCGCAGCGCCTTCAACGGGGTCGGTACCTGCACCCAATTCGTCTATAAGAACAAGCGAACGGTTGTTAGATTTGTTTAAAATTGAAATTATCTTGGTCATGTGTGCCGAGAAGGTTGAAAGTGACTGCTCAATGCTTTGTTCGTCACCAATATCGACAAGAATATTGTCGAAAACCGAAATTTCACTGCCGTCGGATACCGGCAACATCATTCCGCACATGGCCATAACGGTCAAAAGACCGATTGTTTTAATGGTAACCGTTTTACCACCCGTGTTGGGGCCTGTGATAATAAGGGTGTCATACTCGTTGCCCAAAGGTACGGTCACGGGAACAACCTTTTTGCGGTCAAGTAATGGGTGGCGGGCATTTTTAAGATAGATTCGGCCTTCGTTGTTAACCGAAGGCATACAAGCCTTCATATCAAAGGCGAGAGAGGCTTTGGCAAAAATAAGCGAAATATGTCGAACTGCGTCGAAGGAAGAACGGATGTTGGGTGCAAATCCTGCCGCTTCGCTCGAAAGTTCGGCTAAAATACGGTCGATTTCTTCCTTTTCTTTAACTTTTAGCGCTTTTATTTCGTTGTTGATTTCAACAATCGCCATAGGCTCGACAAAAAGCGTTGCGCCCGAGGATGAGGTGTCGTGCAAAAGACCGGGAACGTCGGCTTTATGTTCAAGTCGAACGGGGATACAGTAGCGGCCGTCACGTTGGGTGATAATTCCGTCTTGCAAATATTTTGAATATTCCGAGCGAACCATCTTTTCAAGGCGGTCGCGAACGTTAAGCTCGGATGAACGAATCTTGCGACGGATGTTTTTAAGCTCAGTCGAGGCATTATCGTCCATTTCATCTTCAGATTTAATCGAGGTAAAAATTCTGTCCTCAAAATAGCGGTTGGGAATCAAAGCGCCAAAAAGGTCGTCGAGATTTGGTGACGGGGTGTTTTCAACCCTGTTTTTCCAATCATAAATCGAGGATATCGAACGCAAAACATCGCCCAAATCCAAAAGCTCGGTCATTGTAAGAATTCCGCCTGCTTCAGCCCTTGCCAAAGCACCCGACATATCCTTTGCGCTGCCAAATGAAGGTGAACCAAATCCTGCTATAAGCCTATAAGCGTCGTCGGTCTCTGAAAGCAGTTTTTTGACCTTTGAAATGTCGGTTTCGGGGCGCAAATCAAGAGCATCCTGCTTTGAAGCGGCAAGATGCGCGCGTGAAGCCAACATTTTAAGAACCTTGTCAAGTTCTAAGGTTTCGGTGTGAAGTGTGTTTTCGGTAATCATAAATTAAATCTCGGTTTCTAAAGAATGAAAAAAATCTAATGTCTTAAATCTTCGTTCGGTTTGAGAAAAAAGATAACGCTCACTAAGTGTGCTTAAATATTTTGCGTGTGCTTTGGGTATCGAAAAACTGTAAAGCTTGTCGAATTCCGAATATGCAATGTGTCTTGCGGCGGCAAGAATGGTGCGGTCAAGCTCCATAAAAAGCCCTTGTCGGTTGGAATTCACTTTACAGTTTCTGCAAAGCATTTCGCCACCTTCAATGTCAAGAAAAAGGGGAAAATCTGCATCACTTCCGCAATCCGAGCAACCAACAAGATCGGGCATAAAGCCTGCAATTACCATAAGCCTTAATTCAGTAACGGCCTTGATGGTGTAGATATCGCGCTTGTCGGTGCTTAAAAAATGTAAGGAATTAAGAATAAGCCTTAAATATCCCTCGTCGGGAACACCATAAGGGACAATGCTCGAACAAAGCTCGCAAAAATATTGAGCAAGGCTGAATTTTAAAATATCCGAGCTTAAATCAACGAAATTTTTAATGGGCTCAGACTCGGTTATGCGGTTGGTTTCGCCTTTTTCGGTGACGGTAAGGCTTGAATAGGCAAGCAGAGAGGTGCCTGCCATGTTTTTCGAGCCAACCTTTCTTGCTCCCGAAACAAAAGCGTTTAAAATTCCGCGGTCACGGGTGAGGACAACCACCGATCGGTCGTTTTCACCAACGTTGTGTGTTTTAATTACAAGCCCGTCGGTTGTGAATTTCACGGCAGTCGCCTCCTTTTTGCTTTATGAGTGAGTTGTGTTAGGCTTTGGGCTGATTATTTCGAGTCAAGCCCAAACGAACGGATAAGTCCGTCGCGGTTGCGCCAATCCTCTTTAACCTTAACCCAAAGCTTTACGTTGCATTTGCAACCAAAAAATTCTTCGGCATCAATTCTAGCCTCGGTGCCTATTCTTTTAAGCATTGCTCCGCCTTTGCCGATAACAATGCCCTTGTGCGAATCCTTTTCGCAGTAAATTGTGGCATCAATTTCGATAATCGGTTCACCCGATGCTGAATCACGTTCAAAAAATCTTTCAAGTCCAACAGCAATGCCGTGGGGAATCTCTTTGTCGAGCAAACGCAGTATCTTTTCGCGGATAAGCTCGGTCACCATAACGCTGTCGGCTTGGTCGGTTGCCTGATCATCGTCAAAAAAGTGGGGAGCAGGTTTTGAATATTTAAGTTGTTCGGCTATGAGTTCGTCAACACCGTCACCTGTTTTGGCACTAACGGGAATAACGGCATCAAAATCATAAAGAGCAGTATAAGCTGAAATTATCTCCAAAAGGTCGGTTTTATCGGTAAGCAAATCGGTCTTGTTAACAACCAAAACAGCCTTTAATTTACGGTTTTTGATTTCTTCAAGCAATGCCACCTCGGCTTTGGGCATATCGTCGGGATTTAGTTTGAATTTCGGTGCGGCTTCAACCACAAAGGTTACCGCGTCAACACCCGAAAGACCTGCTCCAACCGATTGCATCATTTTTTCACCCAATTTGTTTTTCGGCTTGTGAAAACCGGGGGTGTCGATGTAAATTAGCTGAGTTTCGCCCATTGTTTTAACACCCATAATACGTGTACGGGTGGTTTGAGGCTTGTCCGAAACAATAGCAATTTTTTGTCCAACAATTTTGTTAAGTAAGGATGATTTGCCAACGTTTGGTCGGCCAACAACGGCAATAAAAGCCGATTTTTGTATGTTTTTTGTCATTAAAAGGTTACCTCTCTTGTAAGTCCCATTTGAAGCAAAACCGCTTCTTCTTTTTCTCTCATGATTTCGGCTTCAATGCCACCTCTGACGTGGTCATAGCCCAAAAGGTGAAGCATTGAATGAACCGTTAAAAACGCCATTTCACGCTGGAACGAGTGACCATATTCTTCGGCTTGAGCAACAGCACGCTCAACCGAAATTACAATATCGCCAAGCATTTTAAGTCCCGTTGTGGGGTCCTCGTCATAAACTCCGTTTTCACCCAAAGGAAAGGACAAAACGTCGGTGGGGGAATCGATGTTGCGGAATTCGTTGTTGATTTCGTGAATTTCCTTGTTGTTGACAAGCGTCACGCTGATTTCGGCCGAATCACCAAAGTTTTCGCTTTTCAAAACAGCCATACAAGCACGGCGGATAATCAAACGGATACCTGTGGGAAGCTTAACTTCCTTTTGTTTGTTGGTGATTATGACCTTGGTTTTGTCCATGATTGATTATCCTTTCTTTTTTCTTCATATTTTTCATAAGCTTTTATAATTTCCTGAACTAATCGGTGGCGAACAACGTCACGATCCGAAAATTTCGAAATAGCAATGTCGTCAATGCCGTTTAAGATGTTAAGAACCTCTTTAAGTCCCGATTTTTTGCCGTCGGGCAGGTCAATTTGGGTGATATCACCCGTAACAACGGCCTTTGAGTTAAAGCCAAGTCGGGTTAAAAACATTTTCATCTGCTCCGAGGTGGTGTTTTGAGCCTCGTCCAAAATTATAAAGCTATCGTCGAGCGTTCTTCCTCGCATATAGGCAAGGGGAGCCACTTCAATGTCGCCACGCTCCTGGCATTTTTGAAAATTCTCGGCGCCAAGCATATCAAAAAGCGCGTCGTAAAGCGGCCTGAGATAAGGGTCAACCTTTTGCTGAAGGTCACCGGGCAAGAAACCAAGCTTTTCACCGGCTTCAACAGCAGGACGTGTTAAAATAATGCGGTTAATCCGCTTTTCTCTGAATGCGGCAACAGCCATAGCAACGGCCAAATAGGTTTTACCCGTTCCAGCAGGGCCAACACCAATGGTTACGGTGTTGTTTTTAATGGCTTCAACATATTTTTTCTGACCCATTGTTTTGGGTTTAATCGGTTTACCCTTCGAGGTTATGCAAATGCAGTCACTGGAGGCTAATTTTGCAATATTTCCGTCGTCACCGTCAATGCTTAAAGAAATGCAGTAACGAATGCTTTGATCGGTAATGGCTTCGCCCTTGTTTATCATCAAAAGCAAAGCGTTGACCGTTCGCATAGCTTTGTCAACGTTTTCTCCGTCACCCGAAATTTTGATTTCGCCCGAACGGAATGAAATGCTAACCGAAAACTCTTTTTCAATAAGCTTAACGTTTTCGTCAAGGTTGCCGAAAAGCATTGCAACATGTTCCATACGTTCAATATTAACCGTTTGTTCTGCCAAAAATTTTCACCTCAAAGCAATTATTTACACTCTCTTTTATTATACTTCATAATATCTAATAAATCAACAACAAATCCTGTTCTGCAATGTTTTCTCGGCAAATATATTTGGCGTTTAAAACGACACCTTCGCTTGTTATGTTAAAAGACGTTTCTTTGGATATTATTTCGGCATCCAAAAGCTCTTTGTTTTCGAGTTCATCAAGCATTTTTTTGCCTATTTCAGAGGCTTCTTCGGTTGATAAAGTGATAAAAACTGTTTCGGTTGGGGTGAAGGTGGCAGTTTTTAAAAACACAGGGATATACATTCCGTTATGCTGCAGTTTTTCTGTTTTGGTGCTGACGTGGTATTGACCTTTGAATTGTCCCAAATAAAGCGGAATGTTAAGCCCAAAAAACGAAACAACTCTTTTTTGCAAAGGTTCACCCGTTTCCACAATTCTTTCAACTCTAAACGGCGAAAAAACCTGCAAATTCCGTTCGGTTTTGGCAATGATTTTGCCAAGCGATGGCCCAAAAGTGCTTGAACCGTCTTTATATTCCGTAAACCCCGAAACGAGCAGGTCACCTTTCTTGACAGTTTGACCTAGTGCAACGGCGGTGGTACCGCTTAAAACCTCGATTTTTGTTATAATGCCGTCACATTTTGCAACAAGATTACCCGGTGTGCTGTCAAACCGCTCGGTCACGGTCGATTCCGAAATGTTCACCGTAACCTTAACACCTTCAATGTTAACCGAACACCAGGCAATTCCGTCGATTTCAAGCGCAAGCAAAGAGGGTAGAGTTTGTTGGTCGATCGAAGATATTTTAGAGCCTTCTTTAACGCCAAAATTTTCTAACGTTTGCAAAATCTTTTGGTTATCAAGCCTGTCTGTACCTACAATCTCAATGTTCCAAACAAAATTCGACAAAAAAATGAGAATCGAAAAATAAAGTACAACTCCAAAAACAAAGCCAACACGGTAGCGGTATTTTTTTAAAGTGAACGGTAAGCCTTTTCGTTCGGTAACGTGGGTAAAAACTCGGTTTTTGCCACGAAGAGACAGCATTTTTTTATAATCGCTTGCCTTCATCGAAGCGGTCAAAATATCACCGCAACGGCGCATGTTCCAAACGCTTACACCCTTAAATCCCAATTGATTAAGCAACCGTTCGGGATAATCTCCTTTGACGGTGAAATTGACGTAGCCCAACAAATATCTAAGCAGTTTAATAAGCATAATTCACCTCACAAGAAACTCAACAGATTGAAAATCACCCTTAATAAGTGCCGAGTTATCGGTAAGTTCCAAAAGCTCAATTTTTTCGCCGTTTATGGCAATCGTTCCGCCCGGCACTCTAAATTTTATAAGGTCATCTCGATAGTCAACAACCCCTTTGCAACCGTCAATAGCGGCCTCTTTGTTTGAATAAAGTTCAATCTTAGGACCCGAAACGGCAGAGGTAATGGGAGCCAAAAGGTTGATTTTTTCCTTTCTTTGTTTATGGTCAGATTTCAGCTTGCCCAATTCATCATCTCCAAATATTTCATTCAAATAAGTATATGAAATCCAAATCCTGCAAATTCGTGGGTTATTATTCTAAGCGCTAATATCATAAAATGTTTTAGGAGTGGTGTTATGACGGCGGTTTTGAAAATAAAAAAAGTCAGCGTGACAGTTTTTGCGATGCTTGCGGCGGGGTTTGTGCTTTGGTTTTCGGGTGGAGTAAGACAGGGTGTAATAAACGGCATAACGCTTTGTGGGAATAGTGTGATACCGTCGTTGTTTTTGTTCACAGCTGTTTCGCTTTTTGCCGTAAATTCGGGTATTTTAGATGGATTTAACAAAATCACACCGCTGACAAAAAGGCTGTTCGGCTTAAAAGGTAACGAATTTTCGGTTTTTGTTTTGTCGTTGGTTGCGGGCTATCCCGTTGGGGCAAAATTGGTGAACGAGCTTTTGAAATCGGGCCAAATCACCAAAAAAAGAGCAAATAGAATGCTTTGGTTTTGCGTAGGTGCAGGGCCTGCATTTGCTGTGACGGTTGTGGGGGAGTTGACGCTGGGGTCAAAGGGTGACGGCGAAAGGCTGTTGTGTGCAACGCTTTTTTCTTCGGTTTCAATGGCGGTGCTGTCGCGTTTTGTCGAAAAAACAGAAAAATCGGCGCAAAACACAAAACAAAAATCACCCGAAATTCCGCTTTCAGATGCCTTTGTAACGTCGGTTTCGGGTGCTGCCGAAACAATGCTTAAAATTTCGGCATTTGTTGTAGCTTTTTCGGGGGTTTTAGGCGCTTTCAAAAGCCTTTCGCCGTCACGTTTTGTGCAAAAATATTTACTGTCGTTGTTAGAGGTCACAACGGGTGTTCAAAATTTCGGTCGAGGCGAACTTTTTGCCGTTGCCTTTTTGGTGGGATTTGGAGGGATTTCGGTGCATTTGCAGATAATGTCGGCGGCAAGGGAAGTAAAGCCAAAATTTTTAAGCATTTTTATATCAAGATTTCTTCATGGCATGTTGTCGGCAACCTTTGTTATTGTCTTCGATTGGCTTTTTCCGAGAACGGTTCAAACTGTGGCGCAAAACGGCACGGCAACGGCCCAAATCCACGGCAATCCTTTGTCGGCAGCGGCAATGCTTTTGCTTTCGGTGGTGGTAGCTTCGGTGTGTGTAAAGCCAAAAACCGAACATAGCCAATGAAACCCCTTGAAAATTTTTCTCACAGGTGTTATATTTATAATGTGAATCGAACGGGGGTGACAAAGTGGCCGATAAAAAGTTTTATAAAAGCGATATAATACCTAAATGCGGATACTGCCTTAATGCAAAGGCAATCTCGGGCGGTAAGGAGTTTTTTTGCCTTAAAAAAGGGCTTATGAGCTATGACGATTTTTGCAAAAGCTTTAAGTACGACCCCTTAAAACGTACACCCAAGCATAAGGGAATCGGTCGTGACTTTGACCCTGAGGACCTTAAATTAGACTAATTGAGCTAATTTAGAAAAAAACTGTTGACAAAAAGGCTTGCAGTGGCTATAATATACCACGTGCCAATAAGGCACACTGAAAGATGTGGTGGGTATAGCTCAGTTGGTTAGAGCGCCAGATTGTGGCTCTGGAGGCCATCGGTTCGACTCCGATTACCCACCCCACTTTATTTTTTTATATAGGAAAATAAAGTAAGGGGAACACTAAAATTTAATATTGGGGTATCGCCAAGCGGTAAGGCAACGGATTCTGATTCCGTCATGCGCAGGTTCGAATCCTGCTACCCTAGCCAAAATGAAAAAGACGTCTTATAGACGTCTTTTTTCATTATAAGATGGATTTGATCCAAATCGATATTTTGATTAACATTTTAATTTTTATTGTCATTTGTTAATCAAAACAATGGGTTTGATTCTTAAATAAAATGGTATAATACAGCTATAAGGGAAACGGAGGTAA
>JAZNEE010000214.1:0-2716 GCA_045588405.1 Acutalibacteraceae bacterium | reverse complement strand
GAAATAAAAACATCAATCTTACCTCTTGCAACGCGGGACTGGAGATAGCTCTTTAATTTATCTTCAAAAAAAGCAAAATGTCTTGGAGATTTAACCTGGCACTCGAAAAAACGGTGATTAACCGACTTCATTTCAAGTGTTACAGTCATCGTACTTCCAACGGCTTCACCTCTACCGTATCCGGTCATACTTCTTACCACAAAAATCACTCCTTTTTCTTCAAATTATTATATTGCATTCTACCAAAAATCAATTTTCAAGTCAACAAAAATAAGCCAAATTCAGTAATAATACACAAAACAAAATTAAAAGGTTGTGCAAAAGCACAACCTTTTTGTGTTAGAAAGTTAAATCTTCAAAATCAGCCAAAATTCCGTAATCTGCATATTCAAAAATAGGTGCATCCTTGTCGGGGTTAATTGCAATAACGGTTCCCGATTGTTCCATTCCAACAATATGATGAACAGCACCCGAAACTCCGCAAGCAATATAAACCTTAGGCGCAACGGTTTTGCCCGTAAGTCCTACCTGCTGCTCGTAAGGAGCGAAATTAACATCAACAAGACCGCGAGAAGCGGCAAGCTCGGCATTATAAGATTTAGCAAAATCAGTAACCTTATCATAGCAAGATCTTACACCTTTGCCTGCGGCGACTATAATATCACTAACACCGTCTTCCTGAGTTCTGACAGTTGCCATTGCAGGCTTAGTTTTACAAACAATTTTAGCAATAACGTTACCGCTAAATGCAGGACGATACATAAACAAATCCTTACCGTCGGTTTCAAGTGCGGTACAATCGGCACAAAGACCCGTGTTAAGAATTGCTGAAACAATAGGCGCAGTTCTTCTCGACCACAAATCACTCGGCCAAAGAACAACTTCGGGCTTTTTATCCATAATCAGTTTAGCAAGATTCTCAGCGCTGTCTTTTTCAATAACAGTAATTGTTTCGGCCACACAAGAAGCCATCTCACGAGGTTTTTCGGTAATAATCCAGACATTTTCAAGCTTTTTTGGAGAGTAAATACAACTAATGGCCGAAGGCTTGGCATTCAAACCTTCTTTTATAATTCCGTCAAGCTGTGAAGGTCTTATAAACTTGCATTTACGCTTGCCACTCTCATTTTCAAAGCTTTTAACAACTTGAGTCGGTGAACCTTTAAGTCCGCAACGGGCTTTATCTGCACCAATATCATCGGCATTCCAAACAACAACATCTTTTATAGTCGAACGAATGCTCGGCAATCTCAACTCGTTAACTCGTTCAACAGTAATAAGTGCAGGCATTTTTGCCTTTTCATCACCCAATCTTGTTGTGCAAGAAATTTCGTTTTCATCAAGATTGTCGATACTCAAAACGTTTGTTATAACCGGAAAACCCATCATTGATGCCAAAACAGAACCTGTTTGGGCTGTGTCACCGTCAACGGTTTGTCTACCGCAAATAATAAGATCGGGGTCTAACATTTTGGCGGCAAGGCTTAAAGCATAACCCGTTGCCAAGGTGTCGGCACCGGCAAAAGCGATATCCGATAATAAAACACCCTTGATATTGCCAAGTCTAGTCAAGGATTTTAACATATCCTCTACATTTTTACGACCCATGCTAAGAAGTGTAATTTCGGCATTGGGTATTCTTAAAGCACATTCCAAAGCACAGGCATCAAACGGATTAAGTTCACCCGATGCAACCTGTTTAACACATACAACTATCTTCATTTAATTCTATCCTTATAAATTGGTGCCAAAGCGTCATGAACAGCCTTATAAACCTTGAACAATTCGGCATAACGAGCGGTGTTTTCAGGATTAGGTGTAACAACATCCTTAACCTTAACACACTTATTAACAGCATCCTCTGCATCAGCAAACACGCCAACAGCAATACCTGCAAGCATTGCAGAACCCAACGAAGAGTCGCTGCTTTCGGTGGTTTTAAGGGTTATTCCAAGCATATCAGCAGTCATCTGACGCCAAAGTTTACCCTTAGCCCCTCCACCGATTAAGGTGGCGTAATCATCATGAGGGATTCCAAGTTCATTAAGAGAAATCATACAATCAAGCAATGAATAGCTTACACCTTCTAAAACAGCACGTGTGAAATGAGCCTTAGTATGCTCAGCACGGATGCCAATAAAACTTCCGCAAAGCTGAGGGTCGTTGTAAGGAGTGAGTTCTCCGTTGATATAAGGGCTGAAAATAAGTCCATCAGCACCCATAGGCACCTCGGCAGCGCCACAGTCAAGCTCTTTAAATTCACCGCCAAAAGTGTCTCTATACCAACGGTAAGATGAAGCGGCAGCTTTAGTACCTGTACCGGGATACCATAATCCATCAACAACGTGCGCATAGTTTATAAGATAAGGATGTGGATATGCCTTATCGGTAATAACACAAATTCTGCCTGCGGTAGCAAGCTTAACGGTCATCTGACCCTTTTTAACAGCACCCGAAGCAAAAACCTCTAAAACAGTATCTGTAGTTCCGCAAATAACGGGAGTACCCTCAAAAAGACCTGTTTCATCCGATGCTTTCTTGGTGATTTTTCCGATAATATCGGTTGGTTTAACAATAGGAGGCAAAATAGCCTTATCGATACCGGCCAACTTGCAAAGTTTATCATCCCAACACATATTCTCATTATCGAAAAGCATACTTCCCTGTGCCTCGATATAATCAGTGCAATAAACGTCGGTCAAAAGGTAACGAATAT
>JAZNEE010000213.1:0-2895 GCA_045588405.1 Acutalibacteraceae bacterium | reverse complement strand
CTTTTCCTGCTCGTCGTCACCATTCAAGCGAACCTTTGTAAGCTCAATGTACCAGTCACAGTATACGTCCCAAATGAAGTCGTAAAGCTTCGATACTGCAAGACCGATTTCATATTTTTCAAGGTTATCGGTAACCTCTTTTACAAGGTTATTAAACTTGGAAAGAACCCACTTATCTTCAAGTTCAAGATTTTCGGGTACATAAGGTGCAGGCTCATCTTCGCCGAGGTTCATCAATACGAAACGTGCAGCGTTCCAAAGCTTGTTAGCAAAGTTACGGCTTGCTTCAACACGCTCGGCAGAGTAACGCATATCGTTACCGGGGGTGTTACCTGTTGCCAAAGTGAATCTCAAAGCATCGGCACCGTACTTCTCAATTTCTTCGAGAGGATCAATACCGTTGCCCAAGGATTTAGACATCTTTCTGCCTTGTGCATCGCGAACGATACCGTGGAACAAAACGGTATTAAAGGGTGCTTTGCCGGTATACTCAAGTCCTGAGAAAATCATACGGGCAACCCAGAAGAAGATAATATCATATCCTGTTACAAGTGTGCTTGTGGGATAGAAATATTTAAGGTCAAGGGTGTTATCCGGCCAACCCAAGGTTGAGAAAGGCCAAAGGGCAGATGAGAACCATGTATCAAGGGTATCCTCATCCTGTTTTACCTTGCCACCGCACTTGGGGCAAACGTCTACATCAGTACCGCTAACGGTCATCTCACCGCACTCTTCACAGTACCAAGCAGGAATTCTGTGACCCCACCAAAGCTGACGGGAAATACACCAGTCTTTGATGTTTTCCATCCAGTTGTAGTAGGTCTTTTCAAAACGTGCGGGAATAAGCTTGATCTCGCCGTTTTTAACAACATCAATAGCAGGCTCTGCCAAGGGTTGCATTTTAACGAACCACTGTTTAGAAATACGAGGCTCAACAATAGTTGAACAACGATAGCAGCTGCCAACGTTATGCTTCATGGGTTCAATCTTTACAAGGAAGCCACCCTCTTCAAGATCGGCAACGATAGCCTTTCTTGCTTCGTAACGGTCCATACCTTGATATTTACCACCATTTTCGTTGATATGAGCATCATCGGTCATAACGTTGATGATGGGAAGATTATGACGAAGTCCTACCTCAAAGTCGTTGGGGTCGTGTGCAGGAGTAATCTTAACAACACCTGTACCAAAATCCATTTCGACATAATTATCGGCAATAATCGGAATCTCGGTTCCAACGATAGGTAAGGTTACGGTTTTGCCGACAAGAGCCTTATAACGCTCGTCGTCGGGATGAACTGCAACTGCGGTATCACCAAGCATGGTTTCGGGACGGGTTGTAGCAAGTTCGATAACGCCACTGCCGTCTGTAAGAGGATAGCGAAGGTGCCAGAAATTTCCGTCCTTTTCAGCGTAATCAACCTCGGCATCCGAAATTGAAGTAAGACAATGGGGACACCAGTTGATAATACGCTCACCGCGATAAATAAGTCCTTTTTCGTAAAGGCGGATAAACACTTCCTTAACGGCCTTTGAGCAACCCTCGTCAAGGGTAAAACGCTCTCTGTCCCAGTCGCAAGAAGTACCTAATTTTTTGAGCTGTTCAATAATTCTGCCGCCAAACTTTTCTTTCCAAGCCCAAGCACGCTCCAAGAATTTTTCGCGTCCCAAATCTTCTTTTGAGATGCCCTCTTTACGCATTGCTTCAACGATTTTAGCTTCGGTTGCAATGGAAGCATGGTCGGTACCGGGAAGCCAAAGTGCAGAATAACCCTGCATTCTTCTCCATCTAATAAGAATATCCTGCAAGGTTTCATCCAAAGCGTGACCCATGTGAAGCTGACCTGTGATATTGGGTGGCGGTATAACGATAGTATACGGCTTCTTTTTCTGGTCTACTTCGGCATGGAAATATTTGTTTTCGAGCCAAAAAGCATAGGTCCTATCCTCAACCGAGGCAGGGTTATATACTTTTTCAAGTTCTTTAGCCATAATAGATAGTCCTTTCACCGAAAAACGGTTTTATTTGGAAATTTCAATTCAATTTAGTATAATACACCAAACAACAAAAAAAGTCAACCAAAAGGCACTTTTTTCCAGGTATATAAGAGAGATATTTTCTCAAAATAACATTGTCAGCAGATTACAATATAAAGCGTTTGCTAATCAGACTGACCGATGCCTCAAGCGATTTGCTTGAGGCATTGTTTTTTTATATTAAAGTGTAAGCTGTTCGCCCTGTTCTTCGGCTGAAGGCAAGCTTCCTGCCGCAGGCAAACTTCTTGTGCGGTAACGATGCGGTTTTGCAAGCATTCCTTCGGTGTAGATAACCGTTTCAAACAGTCTTTGACCCTTTTTCTGAGTCATAACTGCCACACCGCCGTTATCCTTAGTTGCCTTAACCTGCAATGCGCCTGTGTGTAAAAGCAACATTCTGCCACCTGTGGATTTCATAAGAATCTCGCAATCCTCTGCAATATGCATAATAC
Organism: Acutalibacteraceae bacterium; assembly: GCA_045588405.1. Lineage (GTDB taxonomy): Bacteria > Bacillota > Clostridia > Oscillospirales > Acutalibacteraceae > UMGS172. The sequence goes on along the minus strand of JAZNEE010000213.1, from coordinate 406 downwards.
TGCAAAGTTCGTGCTTATCGGTATAAGCGGAAATGAGCTTTTTACGGTTGGTTTTAGTAGCATAAGCAGAAAGCGAAACCTTTGATACTCTACCGTTTTTGAAGAAGAACATCATAAAGCCCGAGTAATCGGTTGTGACAACCATATAAACAGGCTTTTCGCCGTCCTCCATATCGAGCTTTGCTGGGATATAATCACCCAAAACGCTCGCCTTGGTATCCTCAAAATCATTAGCCTTGCACTTATAAACCTGACATTTATCGGTGAAGAACAAAAGCTCAGCAGCGTTGGTTGTTTCAACAGTCTGTGAAAGCACGTCGCCTTCTTTAAGCTTCTGTTCACCGCTCATTCTAAGCGACTGAGGAGTGATTTTCTTGAAATAACCCTCTTTGGAGAAGAATAAGGT
>JAZNEE010000212.1:0-2924 GCA_045588405.1 Acutalibacteraceae bacterium | reverse complement strand
AGAAAAATATCTACCGACGAAATGATGCAACATATTTCAATGCTGATGTTAGGAGAAAGAACAAAAACTGTTTCTTTGCCCGAAAATGTAAATTTAATGAATTTATTTATTGTATCTCAACCTGCAATGATTAAGCGTATTTACGGCGAGAAGGAACCTATTGAAAGGGATAAAATCAGAGCTGATATTTTGAGGAACGCATTCAGTACGGTTGAAATTTAAAGGAGTGATTTTTGATGAAATATAAGTTCGGAGGCTTTACTGCAAAAGCTAATGAAGCTGTTAATAATGCAATTGGTTTTGCCGAAGAATTTGGTCATACCTATGTTGGAAGTGAGCATATTTTGTTAGGCTTGGCTTCAGTTGAAGATTCGGTTGCTGCACAAATATTGCTCAGTAAGGGTATTGATAAGGAAAAAATTTATGAAGCAATTAAAACCGAAATCGGTGTTGGTATTAAAACACATCTAACCCCCGAAAACTTAACTCCCAGAGCCAAACGTTCAATCGAGGTTGCTGTTGCAGGTTCAAGAGAAATGGGCAACACTTATGTTGGAACCGAACACATTTTGGTTGGAATTTTAAGCGAGGGAGATAACTATGCCGTGTCTTTTCTCAGCAAAATGGACGTTGATACCGATGAAATGACAGAACAGGCGCTTGATAGTGTCGATAGCGTCCAAGATAAAGCACAAAACCCACTTTCTGATAAAGGTGCAAAATTCAGTAATGATGGAAATGCAAAAAAATCTGATAAAACTCCAACCTTGGACAAATTTGGTCGTGATTTAACGCTTCTTGCAAAGCAAGGTAAAATCGATCCCGTTATTGGCAGAGCAACCGAAATCGAGCGTGTTGTTCAGATACTTTGCCGTCGCACTAAAAACAACCCTTGCCTTATTGGTGAGCCGGGTGTCGGCAAAACTGCCGTTGCTGAAGGATTGGCTTTGAAAATAGCCGAAGGTGATGCACCCGATATTTTAAGAGGTAAAAGGGTTGTTTCGCTTGATTTAACCGGTATGGTTGCAGGCACAAAATATCGCGGTGATTTTGAAGAAAGAATTAAAAATGCCATTGACGAGGTTTCAAATTCTGATGACGTTATTTTGTTTATCGATGAAATTCACACAATAGTCGGTGCAGGCTCGTCGGCTGATGGTTCTATTGATGCTGCAAATATTTTAAAACCTTCACTTGCTAGAGGTGAATTGCAGGTAATAGGTGCTACAACACTTGATGAATATCGTAAAAATATTGAAAAAGATGCCGCTTTGGAAAGACGTTTTCAACCTGTTATTGTCGGTGAACCAAGCGAAGATGATGCGATTTTGATTCTTAAAGGGATTAAGGATAAGTATGAGGAACATCATAAGGTTTCGATAACCGATGAGGCTATTGATGCTGCCGTAAAACTTTCGGCACGATATATTTCTGATAGATACTTGCCCGATAAAGCTATTGACTTGATTGATGAAGCAGCATCGAGAGTGCGTCTTGGCATTTGCAACACACCCGATGAACAAAAAGACCTTGAAAAAGAACTCACACATTTAAACGAACAAAAAGAAAATGCGATTTTAGAGCAAAACTTTGAAAAAGCGGCCGAAATTCGCGATAACATCAAGGAAATAGAAGCCAAATTAGAAGCATTTAAAACTGTTGAAAATATTGCAGTTAAAAATGGTGAGGTCACAGCGCAGGATATTGCAGAATTGATATCTATTTCAACCAAAATTCCCGTAAGTCAGTTGACCAAGGAAGAAAGCGAAAGATTGCTCGGTCTTGAAGCCGAACTTCATTCGAGAATTGTTGGTCAGGAAAGGGCTGTAACTGCCGTTGCCAAGGCAATAAGAAGGGGAAGGGTTGGACTCAAAGACCCTAACCGTCCCGTTGGTTCGTTTATTTTCTTGGGTCCAACAGGTGTCGGCAAAACCGAGCTTTGTAAGGCGCTTGCAGAATCAATGTTTGGCAGCGAAAACGCTATTGTCAGACTTGATATGTCGGAGTATATGGAAAAGCATACTGTTTCGCGTTTGATCGGTTCACCTCCGGGGTACGTCGGCTTTGATGACGGCGGTCAGCTTACCGAAAAAATCCGTCGTGCGCCTTATTCGGTTGTTTTGTTTGATGAAATCGAAAAGGCTCACCCCGACGTGTTTAATATTCTTTTGCAGATTTTAGAGGACGGCAGACTAACCGATTCAAAAGGCCGCACAGTTAATTTTAAAAACACTGTTATCATTATGACATCTAACGTCGGTGCAAGACATCTTACTGAAAAACAACGTTCTTTGGGCTTTGGCAACGAAGCTTCGGCAGATGACGCGGTGCTTAAAGAAAGAGTTTTGGATGAACTTAAAAAGACGTTTAGACCTGAATTTTTGAACCGCGTTGATGATATTATTGTATTTAACAAACTTGAATCTGATGAAATTAAGCAGATATCTAAACTCATGCTGAATTCTCTTAAAAAACGACTTTTAAATCTTAATATCACAATTGAATTTGACGATTCGGCTATTGATGCGATTTCTTCAAAAGGCTTTGATCCGGTTTATGGTGCAAGACCTTTAAGGCGTGCAATTCAAAGTGAGATAGAGGACGTTCTCAGCGAAAAATTGCTCGATATGTCGGTCAAAAACGGTGATACTGTTGCTTGCGATTATGCTGACGGTGAATTTAGATTTACGGTAAAATAATTAAGAAGTAACAAACCAAAACCGCCTTCATACAATGTATGGAGGTGGTTTTTTATGGTTACCGTTATGATATTGGAAGATGTTTTTAAATCAAAAGATGATTTTTGCAATTCTTTTACCGGTGTCTATGTTCCGTTGCTTATAGTTTTATTAAGAAGTAGGAGAATTCAATGTGAAACAGTAAGTCTAAAAGGCTTAGATAAAAAATATTCTGTTTTGGGAAAA
>JAZNEE010000211.1:0-9983 GCA_045588405.1 Acutalibacteraceae bacterium | reverse complement strand
CCTTAACCTCATCATAGTTAATGTCTTTGGGCAACAGGCGATTTTCAAGCCTTTGCATTTCTTTAACCTGCAAAAACTGACGTTCGATATAGCCCTTATACTTAATTTCGCTTTCAACCTTTTCGGTGACCAGGTTTTCTAAATCGGGACGTTCTTTATCAAACGGAGCCAGGTCATCGTATCCTAATTGTGGGCGCCTAATAAGGTCGGCCAAAGAAAAGCCGCTTTTAATCGGTGCCGTGCCTTTGCTTTCGAGCAACGCGTTAAGCTCGGGCAAGGGTGATAGATATGTTGATTCAAGTCGTTCGATTTCTTGCTCTTTTTTAGCGGTTCTGTCTAAAAATGCATTGTAATCCGCATCGCTCACAAGACCTATTTCGTGACCCTTAGGCATAAGGCGTTCGTCGGCATTGTCTTGACGCAAAAGCAGACGATATTCCGAACGCGAGGTCATCATACGATAGGGGTCAGAACAACCTTTGGTGCAAAGGTCATCAATAAGCGTGCCGATATATGAACTTGACCTCGAGAGAACAATCTGTTCTTTGCCTTGGATTTTCAAAGCAGCGTTAATGCCTGCGATAAGACCCTGTGCGGCAGCTTCCTCGTAACCCGAAGAACCGTTAAACTGACCTGCACCGTATAGTCCCTCACAAGTTTTAACTTCAAGTGTGGTTTTGAGCGCCAAGGGATCTATGCAGGTATATTCGATGGCATAAGCGTTTCGCATAACCTGAACATTTTCGAGACCCTTAATGGTCTTGTAAAATTCAATTTGTACCTCCTCGGGCAAAGAGGACGACATTCCTTGAAGATACATTTCTTCGGTGTCGGCACCGCAAGGCTCAATAAATAGCTGATGTCTTTCTTTGTCGGCAAAGCGGACAATTTTATCTTCAAGGCTTGGGCAATAACGTGGACCAACACCCTCGATAACTCCGCCGTAAAGCGGTGAACGGTGAAGGTTGCGCAAAATAACCTCTTTGGTGCGGTCGTTGGTATAGGATATGTAACAAACCGAACTGTTGTCAATGGTTTCGGGGTCGGTAGAATAACTGAACGGAACAACCTCGTCGTCACCGGGCTGAACCTCAAGCTCGGAAAAATCTATACTGCTGCGCAAAACTCTTGCGGGAGTGCCTGTTTTAAAACGTCTTAAAGGCAAATCCAAAGCAGCAAGATCGTCAGCCAAAGGACGTGACGGAAATGTTCCGTCGGGTCCGCTTTCGAAATTCACTTCACCAACGTAGATTTTACCTTTAAGATATGTACCCGTTGCAAGTATAACGGCTTTGGCTTCGTATTGGGCACCAAGATGGGTGGTGCAAAGCCAACCGCCTTCACATTTTTTAAGTCCGCAAATTTCGGCTTGGCGCAAATCAAGATTTTCCTGTAATTCAAGCGCGTGCTTCATATAAGCCGAATAAGCTCTGCGGTCAATCTGTGCTCGAAGACTGTGAACAGCGGGACCTTTTCCGCGGTTTAACATTCGGTTTTGAATGGTGGTTTTATCGGCTGCCTTGCCCATTTCACCGCCCAAGGCATCTATTTCACGAACAAGATGGCCCTTTGCTGTTCCGCCTATCGACGGATTGCACGGCAGATTGCCGACCGAATCCATGTTGATGGTGAATATTGCCGTTTTAAGCCCCATTCTGGCAGGTGCCAACGCAGCTTCAATGCCGGCATGACCCGCACCGATAACGACAACATCATACTTTCCTGCAAAATAACTCATTTAAAAACCCTTCTATTTTCCAACGCAAAATCTTGCGAAAATTTCATCTGCAACACGGTTTGCAACACGCTCGCCCGTAAATTCCAAAAGTGCCGCCAAGGCATCGTCAATGAGAACTCCAACGGCATCAATAGTTTGACCCGAAGCCTCGACTTTTATGGCTTCCTCCACGTGCTTTAACGCTCTCAAAGCGCAATTTCGTTGACGTTCGTTAAGATAAACCGCGGCCATGCCGTCAAGATGGGCTGTGCCTGTGATTTTTTTGATTTGGGCAGCCAAAGCTTCAATTCCGTCACCCGATTTTGCCGACATTGTAACAAAAGGAACTTTCAAATTTTCGGCAGGCTTCGTGTTGGGCAAAGTAACGTCCGATTTATTGAAAACGGCAACAGTTTTGCGAATATCAAGTGTGTTGAGCAAGCCGGTTATATCAAAATCTTTGTCGGTTCCATCAAAAACAGCCAAGCACAAATCAGCCGAGGCGATTCTTTCTTTTGTGCGGATGACACCGATTTTTTCAACCTCGTCATCGGTCTCTCTGATACCAGCGGTGTCCGAAAGTCTTAAAGTTACGTCGGCAAAGTTAACCGTTTCTTCAACAACGTCACGCGTGGTTCCTGCAACCGAGGTTACAATTGAACGGTCATAGCCCGAAAGCAGATTCATCAAGGTTGATTTTCCTGCATTCGGAGGGCCTACAATAACGGTGTTTATTCCGTTTTTAATCATCCTTCCCGTGTCATAGGTGCTAACGAGCTTGGAAAGTTCAGCTTTAGCATCGCTTAACATTTTAGGAAGCTTATCAATGCCGCTAAATTCGGGTTCTTCGTCGGGAAAATCCGAAAAAGCAGCAACCGTTGCGGCGGCAAAACTCAAATTATCACGGATAAGGTTGCATTTGGACGAAAGACCGCCTTGCAAAGCCTCAACCGAAGCGTTTAAGGCTTGCTCACCTTTGGCCGAAATAATATCCATAACAGCCTCGGCACTTGAAAGATCCAATTTACCATTTAAAAAAGCGCGTTTGGTAAATTCGCCCGGACCTGCAATAACTGCACCTGCATCGAGAACGGCGCGAAGCACACTGCGAACAACAAAATCACCGCCGTGAACCGAAAGTTCAACGGTGTCCTCACCGGTATAGCTTTTGGGCGATTTAAAAACGAGCGCAACGGCTTGGTCTATTGTTTTTCCGTTTTGTTTAACAGTGCCGAAATGTGCGCGATAGCCTTCGGACTCTAAAATGCTGTTGCCCGAAACGGCAACAAACACCTTGTCGGCTATTTTTAAAGCATCGGCACCCGATATTCTCACTGTTCCAATTCCGCCTTCACCCGAAGGTGTTGCTACGGCGGCTATGGTTTTTTCGAACTCCACGTTTAGTCAAAACCTTTCTTAATTGTTTGATACGGCATATTTAATCTTGTTTTCTTTAGCATATTTTTCGGCAACCGAGCCTTGTTTACAGTAAATCTTTCGACTACCGTTCCCACAACCTATAAAAATATCTTTTCCAAGTGTTGTATCGGTGCCTTCGATATAAACTTTAAGGTTGTCACAACCTTCAAAAGCGCCTTCGCCGATGGATGTTATTTGTTCTCCGAATCGAAGTTCGGGTATGCTCTCGCATAAAGAGAAAAATCCTGCGGGAATTTCTGTGACCTTGAGAGGTACGGTAAACTCGGTCAATTCATAACAACAGGCAAACACAAGCTCACCAAATTTTTCGACTGAATCGGGCAAGTTGATTTTTTTCATAGCACTGCAGCCAAAAAATGCAGCAGTGTCAATGGCGGTTATATTGTTTCCCATTTCAACGTTTGTAAGAGACGAACATTCATAAAAAGCCACCCTACCGATAAGTTCAAGGCTATCGGGCAGTTTAATATCGGTAAGTTTGTAGCAAGCAATGAAGGTTTGACGCTCCAAAACCTTGAGTGCTGCGGGCAAAGTCACACTTGAAAGGGTGTAGCAATTGGCAAATACGGCACTATCAAGAAAAGTGTTGTCACCCTTAAATTCGACCTTCTCAAGATTTTTACAACCTTGGAACGAAGAGTTGCGCACACGTATGACCGATTCGGGAACAACTACGCTTGTGATTGCGCTATTTTCTTGAAAAGCACCCGCAATATACTTAACGCCGTTGGGGATAACAACCTCGCCACCATTGCCGTTATAGCTAACCAAAACGCTGTTACCAACCGTGACAAATTCATCGTCAAACAAAACAAGCCAAGGGGTTTTATCAAAGGCGCAGATGCCAATATCGGAAATATTAGAAGGAATGTTTATCTCGCCTAAGGATGAGCAATTATAAAAAGCATAATCACAGATTCCTGTCACTGAAGCGGGAAGCGAAATGCTGTTAATGTTTGATATATCGATAAAAGCGCTGCTTATATATTTGACGTTTTGAGGCAATACAACGTCGCTTGCTGTACCATTGTATTTTATAAGAACACCGTCACCGACGATAACAAATTCATCTTTAAGCGCTTTAAACCAAGGCGTTTCGAAAAAGGTATAGTAGCCGATTTTTTTAACGTTTTTCGGCAGGTTTACTTCGGCAAGGCTCGAACAATAAGCAAATATATTGTTGCCGATTTCCTGCACGGTATCGGGGAAGCTGACCGATTCTAAAAGCGTATTGTTTTTGAATGAAGCAATATCTATAACCGTTACGGGCTTGCCTGCAATTATAGCAGGAAAGTTCACCTCGGCGGCGGTTGATGCTTTGTTATAATGGGTGAGTTCAACGTGATTGGAATATTCAATGTAATGAAAACCATTTTCAATTCCTATCGACACAAACTCATCGGTTTCGTATAGTTCTATAGGGGGCAACTCTATGACCGAAGAGGTGCTTTCGTTATCCTTTTTACAGGAGGTGAGGCTGACCACCATTAAAACGATGGCCAGAATAAGGCATAATTTTTTCATTAAAAGTTTTCCTCCACTTAAATAAGCTATTTTAAAAATGTGTTTTCTTGAATAATATATTTCGGGCGGTGCTTAGTTTCGAGATAGATTTTACCAATGTATTTGCCGATAACTCCGATTGATACCATCTGCATTCCGCCAACAATCCAGATTGATGCTATAAGGCTTGTCCAACCTGCTGTGGTATTGCCTAAAAAATGTTGAATAATGGCATAAAGGAAAATACCCAAGCCGAAAACACAAAACAAAGCACCAAGTCTTAAAATAAGTTTTATAGGCTTAACACTGAGTGACGTTATACCTTCGCTTGCGAAAGAGAGCATTTTTTTGAAAGGATATTTGCTTTTGCCTGCAAAACGCTCGCCGCGTTCATAATAAACAATGTCTGACTTAAAACCAACCATGGGAATAAGTCCGCGCAAAAAGAGGTTTACCTCGTCGAATTCTGCCAAAGCATCGAGTGCACGACGACTCATAAGACGGTAGTCAGCGTGGTTATAAACCGTTTCGGCACCAAGCAACTTCATCAGTTTATAAAAACAAACGGCGGTGGTTCTTTTGAAAACGGTATCTTTTTTGCGCGAGGAACGAACACCATATACAACGTCGTTGCCTTGCTTGTAACTGGCAATCATTTTGTCAATAGCGTCAATGTCGTCCTGAAGATCGGCATCCATTGAAATAACAGCATCAAAATCCGATTTAACCGACATAAGACCTGCCAACAAGGCATTTTGATGACCGCGGTTGCGACTAAGCTTGATTCCCTCAAAGCAAGGCTCTAAGGATAGTTCTTTAATAATCTCCCAGGTTGAATCTGCCGAACCATCGTCAACAAAGAATATTTTACTGTCGAGTGATATTTCAGATTTCAACGCTTCAAGCTTTTCTTTAAGCCTCTTGGCGGTTTCTTTTAAAACTTCCTGCTCGTTATAACAGGGAACGACTATTGCGAGTTTCATAAAAAGTTCCTTTCGAAGTTCCGTTAAATCGGGTATATTTTGAAACATTTGAATCATACAATTAAACAGCAATAAAATGGAGTGATTGTATGAGGAATGTATTGGAAACAAGGGCAGTGATTTTAGGGGAATACATAATAGAAAATGATGCAACCGTGAGAGCTGCCGCCAAGCAGTTCAGCATCAGCAAATCAACGGTTCATAAAGATGTTACCGAGCGTCTTAAAATTGATAACCCTGCACTTTGGAGACGTGTTAAGACCGTGCTTCAAAAAAACAAGGATGAGCGCCATATAAGAGGCGGTCTTGCAACCAAAAGAAAATATAAAGGCGAGCAGGTGTAACACCTGCTTTATTTTTTGTTGGCAACCACTCTTTCGGCAATTTTAGCCGCAGCTGCAACACATTCATCGCAAGATTTAAGCGGGCAACTAGTGTCAAGTCCTTTTAAAATACGGCAGTTATCCGAACCACATTCTTTTACAAAAGCAGCGGTGATTTCACGGCACAAAGCGTAGGTGTCTTTTTTGCCGACAGCTCCGTCTTTACAAGAAGAACAACTGCTGCAGAGTCCTGCAACAAAAACAGCACCCGACAAAGCTCCGCAAGTGTGATTCATATCGCCCATGCCTGCGCCAAAGCCTTCTAATCCTTTTAAAACAGTTTCCTTGTCCACACCCAATTCATCACAAAAGGGTAAAGCAACCGATTGAGCACAGTTAAAGCCCTTGCGATGAAGATTAAGCGCAGTTAAAACGTTCTTTCCTGCCATAAAATACCTCTTTATTTGTTATTTTCGGTAGTCGATGGGCATTGTTGCAACGGCGTTAAGCTCGGCACCTGCAACGTTGCCCGATTCATATTCGTAAATAGCTTGGGCACCCACCATTGCGGCATTATCACCACAATATTTGCGCTCGGGCAAATAGGTTATAAGACCTCTTGCCTTGCATTCGGCTTCCATTCGGTTTCTCAGTTCCGAATTAGCAGAAACTCCGCCTGCAAGCACGATTTTTTTCATACCCGTAATTTCGGCGGCCTTTAATGTATTGGCAATAAGTATATCGCAAACACGTTCTCTTATTGTTGCACAAAGCACGGGCACGTCTATTGTTTCGCCCTTTTGTTCGGCGTTGTGGGTTAGGTTAATAACAGCGGTTTTAAGTCCCGAAAAACTGAAATCAAGCTCACACCCGTCAACCTTTGGCCAAGGCATAGGATATTTTTTAAAGTCGGAAACAGTTGCCGTTTGGTCAAGCAAAACGCCACCGGGGTAAGGCAGTCCCATACTTCTTGCCGACTTATCAAAGCATTCGCCGGCGGCATCGTCACGAGTTCTGCCGATAATTTCAAAATCGGTATAGGAATTAACCTTGGCAATAACACTGTTACCACCCGAAACAAGCAGACAAAGAAAAGGTGGTTCCAAATCCTTGTGGGTTATATAGTTGGCGGCAATGTGGCTTCTTAAATGGTGAACGGGAATAAGCGGAACACCAAGCGACATAGCAAGACCTTTTGCATAGTTTACACCAACAAGCAATGCGCCGATGTGTCCCGGTGCAAATGTTACGGCAACGGCATCAATGTCCGAAAAACCGATGTTAGCATCACTAAGAGCCTTTTTAACAACGTGTGAAATGGCCTCTGTGTGTCTGCGAGATGCGATTTCGGGCACAACACCACCATAAATCTTATGTTCTTCAATTTGGGTTGCAACAACGTTGGAAAGCACTTCTCGGCCTTCAACAACAGCTGCGGCAGTTTCATCACATGAGGATTCAATTGCAAGAATTTTCATTTTATCACCTAAAAGCTAATGTCATAATTATAGCATCCTCGTTTGGCGAGGTGTAAAAGTTTTTTCGTCTTCCGCAAACTTTAAAGCCATACTTTTCATAAAGCAAAATAGCGGCTTTGTTGGAATCACGAACCTCCAAGGTTAAAAACGCGGCATTTTTTTGTTTGCAGTCGTCAATCATTTTGAGCAAAATTGCCGTTCCGACACCTTTGCGTCTATGCTTTGGAGATACTGCAATGTTGGTAATGTAACATTCGTCCAAAACGGTGGCAAATCCGCCGTGACCTATGTATTGACCGTTTTTTACGGCAACAAAATAGGTGCCGTTGCCGTTCGAAGTGTCGATAATTCCGTTTTCTGTCCAGGCTTCTTCACCCAAACAAACCGCTTCGTTTTCGGCCATTTCTTTGGCAAAACTACCATTAAATGTAATTATTTCAAAATTTTTCTCTGATGAGTTCATAAAGTCTCCCAAAGCTCGAGCTTATCTGTTCGGCACAATCAAGGTAATCTTGCTTGGTGCCACCAAATGGGTCGGATACGTTTAAAACGGTTATATTTTCGGCACTAACACCGCATCTTACCAAAAGGTTAGCGTGACCGTTTGTCATACATACAAACAAATCGGTGTCAAAAACGTCGTTTTCGGTAAGGTTTGTTGCTTTGTGGTTGCTAATGTCAATACCTTGCTCTTTCATAACCGATATCGCGTGTGCCGATGCAGGTTCACCTTCGTTTGCGGCTATTCCGCGACTTTTGACAATGGCTTCATTGTTATGTTCTGACAAAAAAGCCTTAAACATACTCTCCGCCATCGGACTGCGACAGGTGTTACCCGTGCAGACGAAGGTTATAACAAATTTATTGTCTTTCATGGTTTAGCCCTTTGCATCAAACCAGGTCTTGCCAAAATAGGCATCAACCGTAAGCGGAACGTTCAAATGTACCGCATTTTCCATTTCTTCCTTCAAAATTTTGCAAGCAAGCGAGGCTTTACTTTCGGGTGCTTCAACGATAAGTTCGTCGTGTACCTGCATAATAAGTCTTGCTTCAGGAAGTTCTTTTCTTAAGCGGTCGCTGACCTTTATCATAGCAATTTTTATTATGTCGGCAGCGGTGCCTTGAATAGGCATATTTCGTGCAACTCGCTCACCAAAAGCGCGAAGCATACCATTTGAATTTTTTAGTTCGGGCAAAAGTCTCCTTCTGCCAAAAATGGTTGAAACAAAGCCGTCTTCCTTGGCTTTTTCAATAACGTTTTTCATATAACTGTCAACACCGGGGTAGGTGGCAAGATAGCCCTCGATGTAGGAAGCGGCTTCCTTATTCGAAACACCGATATCTTTAGCAAGTGAAAATGCACCTATGCCGTAAACAATGCCAAAGTTTACCGCTTTGGCACGCGAACGCATAAGCGGAGTGACAAACTCGGGTATCATGCCAAACACCTGGCTTGCGGTGGTGGTGTGGATATCAGCACCGCTTAAAAAGGCATTTGTCATATTTTCATCATTTGCGATGTGGGCAAGAACACGCAATTCAATCTGCGAATAGTCGGCATCGCAAAGCACAAAACCCTCTTTGGCGATGAAGAATTTGCGAAGCTCTTTGCCTTCTTCACGTCGAACGGGAATGTTTTGAAGATTAGGCTCGGACGAGCTTATTCTACCCGTTCTTGTTTCGGCTTGGTTGAACGTTGAGTGAATTCTTTTATCATCCGATACAGCATTTACAAGTCCGTCACAATAGGTTGATTTAAGTTTTGTAAGGGTGCGATATTCCAAAAGGTGACCAACGGCAGGGTGACGGTCGCGAAGTCCTTCCAAAACCTCGGCGTTGGTGGAATATCCGCTTTTAGTTTTCTTGCGGCAGGGAAGTCCCAATTTTTCAAAAAGGGCAACACCAAGTTGCTTGGGTGAATTAAGATTAAATTGGTAACCAACCTCATCCCAAACGGCTTGTTCTAATGTTTGGATTCGATCTGACAGCTGCTCGCCATATTTTGAAATAGCCTCACTGTCTACAAGGAAACCGACCTCTTCCATTTCTGCCAAAACCTTTGCCAAAGGAAGTTCTATTTCTTTCAGTAGTTTCAACTGTTCGGTTTCTTCCAAGTTTTTCTGCAAAGCGGTATTGACACCCGAAAGTTTGGAAACGGTTATAATCAACTCGTTGTCGGTGTCAATTTCAACGGGGTTAACCTTATATTCTGCGGTCAAACGGTCGATTTCATAGTCGGACGACGAGGGGTTTAAAAGATATGCGGCAAGCATAGTGTCGAAGCCAACATTTTTAATAGCCACATCTTTTTTATCGCAGAATTTATAAAAGTTTTTGGAATCGTAAAGTCGTTTTTCTACTTTTTCGTTTTCCAAAAGCGGTTTGATATCATCTAATTTTGTTTCACAAGCTTTATCACCCGAGATTATGGCAACGGTGCAGTAATCGGTGGTGAAAATATCACAAACGGCGGTTTTTTCGGCATTTTCCAACACACCGCAAAGTTCACAAATCTCGCCTTTTTTTGTAAGTCGGATCG
>JAZNEE010000210.1:0-2002 GCA_045588405.1 Acutalibacteraceae bacterium | reverse complement strand
ATCGGGATTGTCGCGGAAGTTTTTCTTGGCGGCAACCGCCATACGGCATTTGCCTATGTTAAGGTCCAAAAGCTCGTAAACGTCGGGCGAATATTCAAGAAGAATATCCTTACCTGCAACACCTATATCGGCGGCACCGCGTTCAACGTAAATAGCAACGTCCGAAGGCTTTACCCAAAAGAATCTGATGCCAACCTCTTTGTTTTCAAAAATAAGCTTTCTGCCCGGTTCTTTAATTGAAGGACAAGGGAAACCTGCCTTTTCAAACATAGAATAAACCTTTTCACTGAGTCTGCCCTTGGGCAATGCTACATCAATCATTTCCATAAACAGTTTCCAATCCTTTCTCGGTGATTTTTATAATCTTCTTGGCACGAAGACCATCGGGAAGTTTACTGCAAACAAGACAAGAACTACCACCGCTTGACAGCATTTCTGAAGTGTTTAGAGTTGCTTCAATATCATTGCCGCTTATAAGCACAACGTCAACGTCGTAAGTTTTTTCGGCAAGGTCAAGTCTTTCAAGTGCATCAAGGTAAACGGCAAAGCCGATAGCACCTGATTTTCTTCCCATTTTTTGCATCAAGCGGTCGTAACGGCCACCCGACAAAACGGCGGTGGGAATGTTTTTAATATATCCGTTGAAAACAACTCCGCTGTAATAACCCATATTGCCTGCTATTGAAAAATCAACGTTGATTTTGTTTTTGTAACCGCGACTGTTAAGCAGATTGCAAACAGCCTTAAGCTCGTCAAGCGCTGATTTCGATGCTTCACTCGAGCAAACATCCTCAATTTTTTCTATTGCAGAGTCAATGGTGGGGAAGTTGTCGGTCAAAACGGCAAGTTTTGAAAAAACGTCGGCCGAAACGCCGTTTTCGTCACACAATGCTTTAAGGTCGTCACGGTTTTTGCTTTCAATCATTTGGATAACTTTTTTAGCAAGATCTGAATCAAGTCCGCTTTCCTCCAAAACTGCTTCGGCAATTTTGTTGTGAGAAAGGGTGAGCATAAACTGTGGATTTATGGTTTCAAGGCTTTTTATTGCAAGTAAAATAACCTCGGCAGTTTCGAGCAATCCTATGTCACCGATACATTCAAGGCCGGTCTGAGTGATTTCCTTATAGGTGTGGGTGCTGCCCGAAATTCTATAAACGTTTTCGTCATAGTAAACCTTTTGCACCGAACCCGAAGCGTCTTTTGAATTGTTGATGATGGAAAGGGTAACGTCGGGCTTTAAAGCAAGCAATCGGCCGTTTGTGTCGGTGAAGGTGATAACACCTTCTGAAACAAGAACGTCCTTGTTTTTAACGTAAAGGTCATACTCCTCAAACTTGCTCATTTTATATCTTGTGTAGCCGTGTTGGTTATAAAGTGATCGCAACGCAAAAACGGCTTTTTCATCATTTCTTAAAATACTTTCATCGATAGCCATAGCAACCTCCGAATAAACAAAAATACAACGTGTTAATTTAGTGTAGTAACAATCTACCACATTAGCACGCTAAAGTCAAGACTTTTTTAACAAAAATCGCAATATATTATAAATAATATATTGGCAACGGAATTTTACTATTATACAATAAATTTTGCCAAACGGCAAGTGTAAAGGGCGATAAAAATAGAAGATATTTTAAAATTTGATAAAAATTTTGTGGTAATAGAAGTGTAGGCCGACGGGAAATTTGAGTTTTACAGTTTTTTGAGCAGGCATATTAGATTTTTCTTTATAAAACATCCAATACGAACACTTAAGTTTGCATTTTCAGGCAAAAATAAGAAAAAATCGATTTTATCGCTCTTGCTTGCACTTGCCGGAACGCTCGGAGTTGGTAACATATCCGGAGTAGCGATAGGAATTGCGGCAGGAGGCGCGGGAAGCGTTTTTTGGCTTATTGTCTCCGCTCTTTTTTCATCAGCTATAAAATACGCCGAGGTGTATATTTCATATCACTCGGGCGGTACCGGGATGTTAAGCGTTATAAGGTCAAGCTTCAAGTAT
>JAZNEE010000209.1:0-3130 GCA_045588405.1 Acutalibacteraceae bacterium | reverse complement strand
TTGCTAACGGATGTGCCTTGCAGGGGCTTATTTCGATTACCGAAAGCGCAGGGGCTACCGTTGAAGGTCTTGGAATTGCGATCGAAAAAGGCTTCCAATACGGTGGCAGAGCCATAAGTACTTAGGTTATCATTTAGAATCTCTTGCTATCGTAGAGTCTATGGATGATGAGTTTGGCACAGTTAAATTCAGAGAACAGTAATGCTTTGGTCACTGTTTTTCAATTTTTTTAAAATAGGCCTTTTCACCTTTGGCGGTGGCTACGCAATGATAGCCAACATCAAAGAAACTGCGGTTGAAAAGCTTGGGTGGGTAAGTGACGATGAACTGATGCAGGTTATAACCATTGCCGAATCCACACCGGGCCCTATTGCAATAAACCTTGCTACTTACGTAGGCTTTAAGAAAAAAGGCTTCTTGGGAAGCCTTTTGGCAACATTGGGTGTTGTCTTGCCGTCACTCATTATTTTGTTCACAATTTCACTTTTTCTCGATGAGTTTTTGGCCAACAAATACGTTGCTTATGCCTTTAAAGGTATAAAATGCGCTGTTGCTTTTGTTATCATCAAAGCAGGACTTGATATTTTCAAAAAAATGCCCAAAAAGGCGTTGCCTTGTTTTGTTTTCAGTGCCGTTTTTATCCTTATGTTAATTTTTGAAATACTGTCGGTTAATTTCAGTTCGATTATTCTTATTTTAATTGGTGGAATTTTGGGCCTTGCAGTATATTCAAAAAACGGAAAGCAGGTGGATAAATGATCTATCTTCTGCTTTTCCTTGAGTTTTTCAAAATCGGTCTGTTTTGCTTCGGCGGAGCGTTTGGTATGATTCCGCTTATTGAAGAAACGGTTTTAAAACACGGTTGGCTTACCGAATCAAGATTTTATGACCTTATCGGCGTTTGTGAATCCACACCGGGACCCATTGCTGTTAATATGGCAACCTATATCGGTTCGTCGCAGGGTGGAATTTTAGGTAGTGTAGTTGCGACGTTAGGTGTTGTGCTGCCGTCGTTTTTGATTATTCTTGCCATAGCGTCAATTCTCAAAAATTTTTCCGACAACAAGTATTTCAAGGCGTTTTTAAAGGGCGTTAAACCCGTTGTAACAGCGCTGATACTTTCAACCGGTGTTATACTTTTGTTCAAAACATTGGGTTGGGCTTCAAAAGGTTTTAGTTTTGATCCCATAAGTGCCATTATTTTTGCTTTGGTTTTGGGCGTTTTCTTTGGCACAAAGTATATTTTCAAAAAAAAATTGTCTTCAATTTTTCTTATAATCATTTCAGCAGGCTTTGGAATTGGTGTTTCGGTGCTTTCTGATTTGCTTATTTAAAAGCGCTTGCATTTGGTTTTATAAACAGAACAGAAGAAGGTAGTAAAGTGATTTATAAAAACATCGAAATTCATAATACGTGCGAGCTAATTGAGTGTGAAGGGGGCGGTGTTACTTGGTATAGAATGCCAAAAAAGGCTTATGATGCTGCCGAAACCGATGCAAGTCGTAAAGCCTTGCGCAACTCAACGGGTGTAGAACTGCGTTTTATTATGAATAGTCCCGAAGTGACTATAAAATTACAATCGGTTACAG
Source organism: Acutalibacteraceae bacterium (assembly GCA_045588405.1). Taxonomy (GTDB): domain Bacteria; phylum Bacillota; class Clostridia; order Oscillospirales; family Acutalibacteraceae; genus UMGS172. The sequence continues at coordinate 1,541 of JAZNEE010000209.1, read as the reverse complement.
CTGATGCAATAAATTGCAGTTATCAGGTGTTCTTTGGCGGACTTCAAGGCGGTTGGGAAGAACACGAGCTTATGAGGCCTATCGTTGGCTCTGATGTAGTCGATTGTGTCATCAAGAAGCCTAATATCGAGGCTTTAAAGCGTTTTGCAAAGGCTTCAAACACGTCGTTTGACCCCGAGGTTGTGAGGGTTATTTTCAACCGCGGTCATATAAAGGTGCTTGATGTTATAGGCGATGTCCTGCCTCCAAGGAAGGAACTTTTGCCCGAGAAAACGTTGCTCTGCTATGGTTCATCCATAACCCACGGCTCTAATGCGCTTTCTATGCCTAACAGCTGGAGTTATTTGTTAGCGCATAGATTCGATATGGATATTTTGAACCTCGGTATGGCAGGAACATGCCGAATGGAACCCGAGATAATCGATCATATCGCAACGTTGGGTGAACAGGGCAGATGGGACGTTGCCACTTTAGAGCTTGGAATCAACGTGCTTTCTTGGGAAGAAGAAAAAATTTACGAGCGTGTGACCAACACCGTTCGCCAGGTTGCCGGCAGAAATCCCGAAAAGAGGGTTTTTGTCATTTCACCGTTTTACTGTAATGGTGATTTTATTGGCGGAGAAAAGGCAAACAACTGGAGAAGAATAATTAAAGAAATTTGCGAAAGAGAAAACTTTCCCAACGTGACCTATGTTTGCGGAACCGATATTTTGGGAGATATTTCGCTAATCTCGGCCGACACGGTGCATCCTAATATTTACGGAGTTAACCAGATTGCCGAGCGTTTGGGCAACGTGATAGCAGAAAAGATTTAATAATAAAAACCATCGTTTGTTTTAACAGACGGTGGTTTTTTATATCGTGTTGATTTTAAAGAGAAAAACTGCATATAATAAGTTTTACAATTATTGTTTGGGACTGAATTTTTAATGCCTGTTATTCTCTATTTTGGTGATAGAAAAGAAGAGTTTGAAGCGGTGTCGGGGCTTTTAACGATAAAAGCCGAAGCTTTGCCGTATGATAAGCCTTTTGATATTGTTGTTATCGACGGTGAACCCAACAGCACAGCCACCGTTCCGACGGGTGTGGTAGGTGTTGTTGGGTCGCACAATAAAAAGGGGCTTGAATGTCTTATGCGAAGCGGAGTGAGAACTGTGACCTGCGGAATGTCGCGGCGAGATACAGTAACGCTTTCAAGTTCGGTATCGGATATTACGGTCTGTTTGCAACGAAGGTTACCGTCACTTTCAGGTGGCATTTTAGAGCCGGGAGAGTATACCGTTCAAAATTCAACCGACGATTATATTTTGTTGCTACTTTCAGCGGCTACAAGGCTTTTGTCGGGGTTAGAGCCGATGTAGCATAAAAAAAGACCCGTGCAGTTTTGCACGGGTCTTTCGTTTTAAATTATTTAAGAGCAGCTTTGAGGTTTTCAAGCTGAGTGCGGAGCTCTGCGGGGAGTTTGTCACCAAACTTCTTGTAGTGCTCTTCAATTTCAGCAGCCTCTTTAGTCCACATATCCTTGTCAACGGTAAGAATGC
>JAZNEE010000208.1:0-6950 GCA_045588405.1 Acutalibacteraceae bacterium | reverse complement strand
GTCAGTTGTATTGACTGCGCGGATGATTGCCGGCCAGCCTTCATAACGCTTACCGTCTTTAACACCGACACTCTTTGTATCGGGAACAGCAATAAAATACTGCCATACTTTGCCTGCAAGGCCGTTTTTATCAAATTCTTCACGGAGAATTGCATCAGCTTCTCTGAGTGCGTGGAGTCTGTCACGTGTGATAGCACCGAGGCAACGAACACCAAGACCGGGACCGGGGAACGGCTGACGGTAAACCATTGCATGAGGAAGTCCCAATGCTTCACCAACAACGCGAACCTCATCTTTAAAGAGAAGCTTAATGGGCTCAACAAGGTCGAACTGCAAATCCTCAGGAAGTCCGCCAACATTATGGTGGCTCTTTACTGCCTTTTTGCCTTCAGCTGCTTTAACGCTCTCCAAAATATCGGGGTAGATAGTGCCCTGAGCCAAGAACTCAACACCCTCTAATTTTCTTGCTTCATCTGCAAAAACCTCGATAAACTCTTTACCGATAATCTTTCTCTTGCTTTCGGGGTCGGAAACACCTGCCCAGAGATTTAAAAATCTATCGGTTGCATCGACGTAAATGAGGTTAGCGTCAAGCTCTTCACCGAAAATCTTTACAACGTTTTCGGATTCGTCTTTACGCATAAGTCCGTGGTTAACGTGAACGCAAACAAGCTGTTTGCCGATTGCCTTGATAAGAAGTGCGGCAACTACCGAGGAATCAACACCGCCCGACAACGCGAGCAATACCTTCTTGTCGCCAACCTGACGTCTTACAGCTTCAACCTGCTCATCGATAAACGCATTTGCAAGTTCGAAGTTGGTTATGCGAGCCATAGATTCGGGTCTTTTGTTACTATCCATCTGAAATTCCTCCATTTATAATAAGTGTGAACTGTCAACTAAATGATAAATTATTATAATATATAACTTTCTCCATTTCAATTATTTTTTCACAACTTTCGAAGTTTTTTTGCAAAAAAATTTTGATTTTTACATTGATTTTTTTGAAAAACGGTGCTACAATACCCGTGACAAAAGAATAAACACAAGCTATTGGTCGAAAGACCTTTGTCGGACACAGTGCTTTGACGCTGTGTTAGACGTTGAGGGAATCGCGGTGAGAATCCGCAGCAACAGCCATTACCGTATTATCTTTATGATTTAAGTCGGAATGCTCAGCAGTTTGTGATTCGCAAAAGACTCTTGGGCAAAAGAAGGGCGCTATGTGGGCAGGAATTTTAGCACTCTTTTTGAAGAGTGCTTTTGTTTTATCCTTTTGCAATAACCCGACTTCGGGTAAAAGAAAGGAAAATGAAAAATGAAGAAGTTAATTAAAGTTTCTGCTCTTATTATGGCGGTTCTTACACTTATGCTCTGTTTTACCGCCTGTGGAAACAAAGTAGACAAACAAGGCCTTTGGGAGCAAGCAACCTATCTTAAAGACGCAACGGTTGGCAAAGGTGACACATCTTTTAAGGTTGAAATTGCCATTGGCGATCAGTCCATTACCCTCACCGTTAAGACAAACGCCGAAACTGTTGGCGCGGCTTTGCTTGAAAACAGCATAATTGAAGGTGAAAACAGCACCTACGGTCTTTATATCAAAAAGGTCAACGGTGTTACTGCCGATTTTGACACGGATAAGGCATATTGGGCTTTTTACATTGACGGAGAATATGCTATGACCGGCGTTGATACGACAAAAATCGACCCTAACGTGACCTACAAGCTTGAATATGCAAAATAAATCGAAACAAAGCATTTACGAAACGGTGCTTTTTGCGGTTTTTGGCAGTATAATGTTCTGCTCAAAGCTTTTGATGGAAGCCTTGCCAAACATTCATCTTTTAGGAATGTTCACAATGCTTTTCACCATTGTTTTTCGCAAAAAAGCACTCATACCCATCTATGTTTACGCTCTGCTTTGCGGAGTTTACGCAGGTTTTGGCGCCTGGTGGGTGCCACACCTTTATATTTGGACAATTCTTTGGGGAGTCACCATGCTGTTGCCCAAAAAAATGTCCAAACCCTCAGCATTAATAGTTTACCCTGCCGTTTGCTGTTTGCACGGGCTTTTATACGGTGTGCTTTATGCTCCCGCGCAAGCTTTGTTTTTTGGACTTTCGTTTGAAAGCACCGTTGCTTGGATTGTTGCAGGTTTTCCGTTTGACCTTATACACGGTATTGGAAATCTTGTTTTGGGAACGTTGATTGTTCCTTTATCTATATTGCTTAAAAAGGCAATTAAAACTCAAAACCGATAGAAAAACCGCTATGCACTTTTGTGCATAGCGGTTTTGTTTTATTATTGTTTTTTTAATCCTCTTCCTCGGCTTCGCTTTCTTCCAAAACCTCGGAAGAAACACAAAACGTTCTCAAGGTTGATGCCAAAAGATAGATGATGCACAATGAAAGCGCGATATAAAGCAACGGAATTTTGGTGAAAATCAGAAGGAACACAATTCCTGCTGTTTTGAACACCCCGTCGGCAATCAAAATTCCCGGCAACATATCGAAATTATAGCAAAGCATTGCAATAATCCCTGTAACGGCAAGGCTTATAAGCAAAATCGAAACCGAAATAAGCTCTCTGGACGGAAAAAGCTTGCAGAGTGTGGCAAGTGTTCGATGGTCGCCCATTCTTTCCAACATAACAACGTATATCAAAAGCGCCACGAAAACAGCCGTACTGATCGACGCTAAAACCGCCGAAACTCTATCAACCACTTTTGCAACGGTTGGGTTAAGGGTTATCTTTTTCAACTCGGTTTCCCCTTTCAGAATTTAAATCTTTTCAAGCTTGGCAAAGTTGGCCATAAGCTTTTTGGTACCCTTTTGGTCAAAAGCAATTTCGAGCAAGGTGTCGTTGCCCATGGGTGTTGAAGAAAGCACCATTCCTTCGCCAAAAGCCTTGTGTTTTACTCGACATCCAACGGCAAAACTTTCGGCCTTTGCCTTTGGCGTCGAAGGTGACGGGAAGCTCGGTTTTGTAGCTGAGTAGCCGCCCATTGTAGGTCTCTGTGCGGAAGAACCAAACCTTGAGCCAAACGACGAGCCGTTTGAACTGCTTCCGAAACGGAACTCGGCATTGCCAAACGAACCCGAAAATCCGCGTACACCTTTAACTTCACAAAGCTCTTTGGGTATCTCCTCCAAAAATCTTGAAGGCAAATTACGGCCTGTTTGACCATATAGCATTCTTGTGTAGGCGTTGGAAATATAAAGTCTTTTTTTGGCTCGCGTTATGGCAACATAAGCCAAACGGCGTTCTTCTTCGATATCCTCAGGTCCACCGTAAATCGACTGATTTCCGGGGAACAAGCCCTCTTCCATTCCAACGAGATGAACGTTCTCAAATTCAAGACCCTTGGCCGAGTGAATTGTCATAAGAACAACCGCGTCGGCATCGGCATCATATTGGTCAATATCGCTAATAAGAGCAACCTCTTCCAAAAATCCGCTAAGGGTTGCTTGCTCGTTTTCTTTTTCATACTGGGCAATGGAAGAAGCCAATTCCTTAACGTTTTCAACGCGGTCGGCACCTTCTCTGCCTTCGGCAACGAGCGATAACATATAGCCCGATTTTTCAAGCATTTCATCAAACAACTCGACAAGCGGTACTTCGCCGATTTTAGCCGACAGTTGTTCAATCATTTCGGTAAATTCTTTAAGTTTTCCGGCTGCACGCGAAATCGAAGGATAATCGGCAGCATTTTTAAAGACCTCAAACAAAGAAAGTCCTTTCGTTCCTGCAATCTCGGCCGCTTTGCTGATGGTAGTGTCACCAATTCCTCGTTTGGGCTCGTTGACAATTCTTGTGAGTCTGACCTTATCGCCGTGGTTGGCAATAACGTTAAGATAGGCAATACAATCCTTGATTTCCTTGCGGTCATAGAATCGGTGGCCACCAACAACCCTATAAGGCACACCCGAACGAGCCATAACGTTTTCAATCGCGTTGGACTGTGCATTCGTTCTGTAAAGAACGGCATTGTCGCAGTATTTTCCACCTGCGGCAACCTTGTTTAAAATTGTATCAACAACATAAGAGGCCTCCGCTTGTTCGTCGGGGGCTGTATAAACCGAGATTTTATCTCCGCCTTGTTCGGCTGTCCAAAGGTTTTTGCCCTTTCTTGCTTCGTTGTGGGCAATAACAGCATTTGCGGCATCAAGAATTATGCTTGTTGATCGGTAGTTTTGCTCCAAACGGATAACCTTGGCATCACGATACTGCTCCTCAAAACTCAAAATATTCTCAATGGTCGCGCCTCTGAAGCGGTAGATACTCTGGTCGTCATCACCCACAACACAAATGTTACGGTGAGCCTCTGCCAAGGTGCTTACAAGCACGTATTGAGCGTGGTTGGTATCCTGATACTCGTCCACCATTATGTATTTGAATTTGTGTTGATAATATTCAAGAACGTCGGGGTTTTCTTTGAAAAGACGAACGGTGTTGACGATGATATCATCGAAGTCCATCGCGTCGGCATCGTGCAACATTTTTTGATAGGTTTTATATGCCTTGGCAATTTTCGAAAGGCGCACGTCACTTGCATTTTGCTCCAAAAACTCGTCGGGAGAAATAAGACTGTCTTTAGCGTTGCTTATTGTGTTAAGGGTAGATTTTATGGGCAAAAATTTATCGTCGATCTGCAACTCGCGGTAAACGTCCTTCATAAGACGCTTTTGGTCGTCGGTATCATATATGGTAAAGTGCGACGAATAACCCAAACGGTCACCAAAACGGCGCAAAATCTTGGCGCAGGTTGAATGGAAGGTACCTGCCCAAACGTCAAGTCCGCTTTCTTCACCAAGCATTGCGGCAATTCGGTCTTTAAGTTCGCCTGCGGCCTTGTTAGTAAAGGTAATCGCCAAAATTTCCCAAGGCTTGGCGGTGTTTACACCAAAAATTCCGCCGTCGTCCGAAAAATCACCTGCAGCAACCATTGCCCTTGCATGAAGCAGAGTTTCTTCGTTGATATAAGGCGGTACAAAATCGGAATAATAGGCATCTCCAAACTTCACAAGGGACGCGATTCGGTTTACAAGCACGGTGGTTTTACCCGAGCCTGCACCCGCCAAAATAAGCACCGGTCCCGAAGCGGTGGAAATTCCCTCAAACTGACGGTCGTTCTGACGACTGAAAAACTTTTTTATGGCTTCCCGTCTTAAATTTATAAATTCTTCGTGTATTGTAGGCATAAAAATCTCCCTCAACTTAAGTAAAATAACTATACACCAAAAACGAAAACTTTTCAAGGCGGTATTACAATATGTAGACAAAAAATCGGTGCCGTCTGGCACCGATTTTAAATCATTTAAAATTTTTATTTCTTGCGGGGAAGGTCGCGGCGAAGAACGTAGTGCTGGGGCAAGCCGTTTTTAATGTGTATATTCTGTTCACCTTGAATAAGCGGTAAAAAATATTCAACCGCCTCGTCGGCGACGTTATTACCGCTTTCGTTGATCCATTCGTCGGGGAAATATTTAACGCGGTTGGCAACCTTTGAAATTTCAACGTGCTCAATGCGAACGTTGTAGGGGCGGTTTGAAACGCGACGGAAAACCATCATTTCACCCGAAACACCCTCCATAGCCGCATTTACAGCCATACCGCCGATACGTTCAGCCTCGGAAACGTCACGCTTTGAGCTGAGGTGGGATGAGCAACGCTGCATAACGTTAAGTTCGATAGAGCGCACCTTGCAGCCAATTTCACGCGAAACAACCTTTTCCAAAGCCTTGCCAACGCCGGCAAGATACTTGTGACCAAAGTTATCGGTCTTGCCCGACTGGAAATCCTCGCCGATTTCGTTCCAATCAAGCTCAACGCCCTCGGAAACGGCAACGATAACGGCATAATGGGTCTTTTGAACCTCGCGTATATCATCCAAAAACTGCTTGATTGAAAAAGCTCTTTCGGGAAGATAAATGAGGTGGGGTGCTTGCTCGCCGTTTACACGAAGAACGGCCGAAGAAGCGGTGAGCCAACCGGTGTCACGGCCCATAATTTCAACGATAGTGACCGAAGGAAGAGCATAAACACTACTGTCACGGGTGATTTCCTGAACGGTGGTTGCAACGTATTTTGCTGCCGAACCAAAACCGGGAGTATGGTCGGTTTCGGGCAGGTCGTTATCAATGGTTTTGGGGATTCCAACGGCTGAAATTGCAATGTTGTTAGCCTTGAAATAACGGTCAAGCTTCATAACCGTATCCATCGAATCGTTACCGCCGATATAGAAAAAGGCGGAAATATCGTGAGATTTGAGGGTGTTTAAAATGGTTTCGTAAACCGAGCTGTCCTTTTCAAAATCGGGCAACTTATAACGGCAGGAGCCAAGCACGGTTGAAGGAGTTTGACGGATAAGTTCAACCTCTTCATCATCGCAGATGATTTCGCGCAAATCAACAAGATTGTCATAAATCAAGCCTTCGATTCCGTTAACCGAGCCGTAAACCTTATCGATTTCCTCGTGTTTTGTGGCGTGACTGAACACACCGAGCAACGATGCGTTTATAGCACAGGTGGGTCCACCTGACTGAGCAACAACAATATTCATACCTTTTCCCCTTTATGTGACTTAATTTGTTTTCATTTTACCACCAACAACCGAAAAATGCAATATATAAGACCTGTGATAAGCGAAAATAATGCTTGACTTTTTAAAATGTATTGATTATAATAGCCTTTGCAATCGAAAACGGACGTTTAGCTCAGCTGGTAGAGCACCCGCTTGACGTGCGGGCGGTCGAGGGTTCGAGTCCCCCAGCGTCCACCAAACAAAACAGACACACTTTTAGTGTGTCTGTTTTGTTTTTTGTAAAAATTGGGACTCGAATTCCAAATCAACGCTTCGGGGAAGCGTTGGGGCGAGATTTATCTTGCCCTACTTTTCTTTTTCGGAGAAAAAAGCCGAGTCCCCAAGTCGGATCGTAGCCATGTC
>JAZNEE010000207.1:0-2051 GCA_045588405.1 Acutalibacteraceae bacterium | reverse complement strand
CAACACCACCGCCTGCAACAATGCCTTCTTCAACAGCGGCCTTGGTTGCTGCGAGTGCATCTTCTATGCGAAGCTTCTGTTCCTTCATTTCAATTTCGGTAGCAGCGCCAACCTTGATAACTGCAACACCACCCGAAAGCTTTGCAAGTCTTTCTTGAAGCTTTTCGCGATCAAATTCAGAGGTGGTTGTTTCAATCTGATTTCTGATCTGTGCAATGCGGTTCTTAATTTGATAAGAATCACCTGCACCGTCAACGATAATGGTGTTTTCTTTACCAATCTTAATCTGACGAGCACGACCAAGCATATTGATGGTAGCGTCTTTAAGATCAAAACCAAGTTCACTTGATACAACCTGGCCACCGGTGAGAATAGCGATATCCTGCAACATCTCTTTTCTTCTGTCGCCAAAACCGGGAGCTTTAACAGCTACACAAGTAAAGGTTCCGCGAAGTTTGTTAACAATAAGGGTTGAAAGTGCTTCACCCTCAACATCTTCAGCGATAATTACAAGCTTACCACCCGACTGAACCATCTGTTCGAGAAGAGGAAGAATTTCCTGAATATTAGAAATCTTTTTATCGGTAATAAGAACGAAAGCATCGTCGATAACAGCTTCCATTTTATCGGTATCGGTAGCCATATAAGGAGTGAAATATCCGCGGTCAAACTGCATACCTTCAACAACCTCGGAAAAGGTTTCGGCAGTTTTGGATTCTTCAACGGTGATAACGCCATCGGCAGAAACTTTATCCATAGCCTCGGCAATAAGCTTACCAATAAACTCATCACCTGCAGAAATAGTAGCAACACGTGCTATATCGTCTGCACCGTTAACCTTTTTAGAGTTGCCTACAACAGTTTTAACAGCAGTATCAACTGCAAGTTTAATACCCTTTTTGAGCACCATGGGATTAGCACCGGCTGCAACGTTTTTCATGCCTTCGCGAATAAGTGCTTGAGCCAAAACGGTAGCGGTTGTTGTACCGTCACCTGCGCAATCGTTTGTTTTAGTAGCAACCTCTTTTACAAGAGAAGCGCCCATATTTTCAAACGGATCGTCAAGCTCGATATCCTTAGCAATGGTAACACCGTCGTTAGTTATAAGAGGTGCACCGAATTTTTTATCAAGAACAACATTTCTACCCTTAGGTCCAAGTGTTACCTTAACAGCATCTGCAAGCTGATCAACACCCGACTGAAGAGCTTTTCTTGCGGCTTCGCCAAAAAGAATTTCTTTAGCCATTTAAAATTACCTCCGATAATTATTCAACAATTGCAAGAACGTCCGACTGACGGAGAATCGAATATTCAACGCCATCTATTTTAACGGGATTGCCTGCATACTGACTGGTGATAACCTTATCGCCAACCTTTAAATACATAGGTGTCTCTTTACCGTCAACCATACCGCCGGGACCTACTGCAATAACTTCTGCAATTTGTGGTTTTTCTTTAGCGGAGCCTGCAAGGATAATACCACTTTTGGTAGTTTCCTCGGCTTCCACAGCCTTTACGACTACTCTATCAGCCAAAGGTTTTATAGTCATAATAATTACCTCCATTATTTTGGTTCGTTTTAAGTTAGCACTCGCGGTGTTTGAGTGCTAATATATATTTTAGCATCTTTTTTCAGAAAATCAAGCCTTTTTATAAAATTTTCCAATAAATTTATATTTAATTTACGAATTGAGTACTACTATTCCAAAATTAAGATAAAATGCATAAAACAACCAAACGATATAAGGCAAAAATAATGTTCCAGCACGCTTTGAGATTGAAGAGAAATTTTTAAACGTCAAAATAGCTGCAATTATAAGTAAAACCAGCCAAAATAATGCAAATCTCGGTGCTTTAAGCGTAAAGAAGATTATAGGCCAAAGAAGATTTATAAACAACTGTACAAAATAGATCCTTAAAGCATATCCTCTATCAAGATCGTTACTTTCAGCAACTATTCCCGCCGATAGGCCTATAAGTATATAAATAATTGTCCAAAAAATTGGAAACAGAAAACCCGGTGGTGAAAACGGTGGCTTAATAACACTATT
>JAZNEE010000206.1:0-5345 GCA_045588405.1 Acutalibacteraceae bacterium | reverse complement strand
CCAAAGCAATAATAGTGTGTGCATAGATGAATTGCCCAACGATGCAATGCCTAACCTCAAAACAAACGGCAATGATGTATTTTATTTAAGAAGTACAGTGTTGGACACACCTATTGATATCGGTGAATATGAAATAATTTTCCAAAAAACCTTGTGTGTTTATAAAGATGAAAACAGTGTTGCTTTATCGCAGGATAATATTATAAGCTATGATGTTTGCGGTGAATATATCTTTTATGTTGCCGTTGATATGAATGTTTACAGAATGAGGCTAGACGGTTCGGATAATACAAGTATTTTTGAATTAAATTATCCAATGCACATTGCGGTTTCGGGCGAAACTCTTTATCTTAATATGGGTGAAGCCTTGATAACAATGGATTATTACGGCCAATATTCCAAAGTGTATAATTTGCCACATTTACAATTTGCTGCAAACGGTCAAAGTATTTATTATACCCATAGTGATAGCTTGAACTTAATAGTCACCGACGATTTTGGTTCAAATGAAAGCACACTGATTGAGGAAGAAATCAATTCTTTTACAGTTTATAAAAATAAAATAGTATATCAACTGTTTGGCGAAGAAAAAATATATGCCGCTGATTTAGACGGCAGTAACAGAACATTGCTTTGCGAAGGAGAACAACCACTTGTAGTTAATGGTCATTTGCTATGTATTGCAAACGGCAAAATTATTTCAATAGAATAAAAATAGGGAATAAATGACAAGGGGACGGTTCTCTATCTTGATGAAATTTTACTAAACTCCAAACTGAGAAGGCGGTGCAAACCGCCTCTATTTTATATGTTGACATCTTTCGTGTAGATTTTAAAAATTGTCGTTTAATTTTTCAAATTATTACCTCTAATATATTTTTGTTGCTTGTTCAAAATAATATTGCAAGCGCAAAGAAAAAAAGGAGGGAAACAGAAATGACAGTAGTTCCTGAGGCAAAGGAAGCACTCAATCGCTTCAAGATGGAGGCTGCTTCTGAGGTTGGCGTAAACCTCAAGCAGGGTTACAACGGTGACCTTACTGCAAAGCAGGCCGGTTCCATCGGTGGACAGATGGTTAAGAAGATGATCGAGTCTTATGAAAACAGCATGAAATAAGATTTCTTCAAAATAAAAGCACCGCGGCATCCTTTAAGGGTGCTGCGGTGCTGTTTTTAATTTGTTTATGAGGTTTTAACCACCAATATTATTCGCCATAGCCGTTGGGGTTACCCGATTGCCAACGCCAGGTGTCAACGCACATATCTTCAATAGTCTTCTTAGCTTCCCAACCAAGCAAATTCTTAGCTTTGTCGGCATTTGCATAAACCTCGTCAGGGTCACCGGGACGACGGGGGTCAATAACAAAAGGAATCTCAATTCCCGAAGCTTTTTGGAAAGCGTCTTTAAGCTGTAAAACGCTGCAACCGTTACCGGTGCCCAAGTTTATAGCTTCACAACCGGTGTTGCCGAGTGCCCAAGCAACAGCCTTAACGTGACCGTCTGCAAGGTCAACAACGTGGATATAATCGCGAACACCTGTGCCGTCAACAGTGTTGTAGTCGTTGCCGAAAACGTGAAGCTTTTCGAGCTTGCCAACCGCAACCTGCGAAATATAAGGCATAAGGTTGTTGGGAATTCCTTTAGGATCCTCGCCGATAAGTCCGCTTTCGTGAGCGCCGATGGGGTTGAAATAACGGAGAAGGGCAATGCTCCAACCGTTGTCAGATGCATAAAGGTCGCGCAAAATTTCTTCAATAAACAATTTGGTGCGTCCGTAAGGATTGATTGCACCCAAAGGCATTGTTTCAACAAGCGGCATGGTTTTGGACATACCGTAAACAGTTGCTGAAGACGAGAAAACAAGCTTTTTAACACCAAATTCTTCCATCACGTCACAAAGAGCAAAGGTTGAATCAAGGTTGTTTTTATAATATTCCATAGGAATCTTTGCCGATTCACCAACTGCCTTATGACCTGCAAAATGAATTGCGGCTTCAATTTTGTTTTCGTTAAATATCTTGCGTAAAGCATCCTTGTCGCGAACGTCGGCTTCGTAGAACTTCACAGGCTTGCCGATGATTTTCTCAATACGCTTTACAGCCTCCACCTTGCTGTTATGAAGGTTATCAATAATAACTACTTCATAGCCTGCTTTACTAAGCTCAATGCAGGTGTGAGAACCAATATATCCGGCACCGCCGGTAATAAGAATTGCCATTTAAAACACCTCTATATATTTTTTTCGATAATATTTTAACATAGTATTAAAATCTTTGCAACAATAAAAGCAATTTTAATTAAAGCAAATTTTTATATTTTTGTAAACTTTTGGGTGTTATGCTTGACTTTTAATGTTACAGTGGTATATTTTAAGTAATAAACATACATTCCAAGTGTAATAATATATGAAAGGAGAACAAATATGTTTTATTATTACGGAATTGATTGGACATATATTATCCTCGTTTTGCCGATGGTTATTTTTTCGCTTATCGCTTCGGCAAAAGTGAATACAACCTTTGAAAAATATGCAAAGGTGTTTTCAAGACGTGGACTTTCGGCTTATGAAGCCGCAAGAAGAGTGCTTGAATATAACGGTGTTTTTGACGTTAAAATTGAAAGGGTAAGGGGAAAACTCACCGACCATTACGACCCTAAAACCAACGTTATAAGGCTTTCGGAGGCTGTTCACGACAGTACGTCGGTAGCATCTATCGGTGTTGCTTGTCACGAGGCCGGTCACGCCGTTCAGCATGCACAAAACTACGCACCTGTTAAAATCAGAACAGCCATTGTTCCGATTACCAACATAGGCTCAATGCTTGCTATGCCGCTTATTCTTATCGGCCTGCTTTTGACCTATATGGGTGGTCATTACATTTGGGTTGCTTACCTTGGTGTTGCATTGTTTTCCCTTTGCGTTATTTTCCAACTTATAACTTTGCCAACCGAGTTTGATGCAAGCCGCAGAGCAATGAAGGGAATAGCCGCTGCGGGTGTCCTTGATGAAGATGAGGCCGTGGGAGCGAGAAAGGTGTTGACCGCTGCCGCAATGACCTATGTTGCTGCATTAGCAGTGTCGATTATGCAACTTTTAAGACTCCTGCTTATTGTTGCAGGTGCAAGACGACGAGACTAACTTAATAAAAACAGCCACCGAAAATCATTGATTTTCGGTGGCTGTTTTTTTATTTGAGATTTTTATATTTTTTCAATCCGTTTATTGTGTATAGCACCATATAATATGCGGCTTCAAAAATATTAAGACCAACAGTGCGATAGGTTTTCCAATTCATTTTTGCGGCCTTTATTTTGTTGCCAGATTTTGAATTTTTAGACAAACGATAAATAAGTAACGGTTCATCTATGCCGTAAGCAAATTCTCCACTTTTGAGGAAGTTGAGCCAACAAGCAAAATCTTCGTGCATATCATTGCCAAGTATCTCATATTTTAAATAAAGTTCTTTGTTTACGAGAACCGAAGAGTTGGATACAAGGTTTTGTTTTAATAATTTACGGTAACCGATTTTTGAAGGAGCGTGTAAAACCCAATCAATAGGATTGCCGTCAGAATCCATAAAGGTTGAAGCGGTGTACAGCAGGTTGGCGTTGGTTTCACTTTGCAACTTCACTTGCTTCTCCAACTTTTCTGAAGCCCAGGCATCATCACTGTCCAAAATTGCAATCCAATCACCTTTGGCTTCAATAACACCGTGGTGTCGTGTGTAAGAAGCGCCCTTGTTTTCGGGGTTTTGAATCAAACGAATACGAGGGTCATTATAAGCTTCGACTATTGCCACGGTGTCATCACTTGAACAGTCGTTAACAACAACGAGTTCCCAATTAGTATAGGTTTGAGCCAAAACGGAATCAATTGATTTTTTAATGGTTTTTTCGGCATTGTATGCTGCCATAATAATACTAATCAAACCGATATCTTGCATAATTCCTCCAAGACAAGAGCATTAATAAAATGTTTTTTAAATCTTGACTTCTTCGTGATTTGTTTCTGCTTTGGGTTTCTCAGTAAATTCAGATTCTCTTGAATTCATAGCAGTAACTTGTCCGCTTTCAACACCGTCGGTACTTTCAGAAGAGAACAGAATTTTAATGGTTGCGAAGATGATATGTAAATCTTCAAGAAATCCTGCTTTTGCTATATAAATCAAATCCATCTGAAGTTTGTCATAAGGAGAGGTGTTGTATTTTCCATAAACTTGGGCATAGCCTGTAAGTCCTGCTTTGACCTGCAAACGAAGGTTGAATTCGGGCAAAACTTCTTCATATTGCTCGGCAATTTCGGGACGTTCGGGTCTTGGACCAACAACGCTCATGCTTCCGCCAATGATGTTAAGCAACTGAGGAAGCTCATCGATTCTGAATTTACGAATAATACGTCCCACAGGGGTGATACGGTCATCTTTATCTCCGCTAGACAAACGTGCAACACCGTCTTTTTCAGCATCCACGCGCATCGAACGGAATTTCAAAATATAAAATTTCTTGCCGTTGGCAGTTAATCTGCATTGTTTGTAGAAAACGGGACCTCTATCCGTAAGTTTGATGGCTATAGCTGTGATAATCATAAAAGGACTTGCAACAATAAGTACAAGTGATGCCGAAACGATATCAAACAAACGCTTTAAAACACGATATTCAGGGGTTGCAAAGTGGCGAGAAACTTTGTATAGGGGAATGTGGAACATATGTGTTTCTCTGGCGCCACTCATTATTATGTCGCCTATACGCGGCATAACGTATGCCAAAATGTTTTTTGAAACGCAGTACTTAATGATTGTGTTTCTGTCGTGGCTATGTACACCGCATAAAAATACCGATTCATAGTCATTAAGTTTAGAAATATCATTTAAGCATTCATCGATTGAAATTGTCTTTTCAATCTTAAACTTCTTTTTTATACCATAAGCTGTGTAAAGGTCGCTAGGAACGCCTTCACCGTCATAAATCACCAATGATTTTTTGGGGGGATAGATTGCATAGTAGCCTTTATGTGCGACAATTGACCAAAGTGCCGATAAAAATATTTGAACGACAAAGCACCCTAAAAGATATAAAGGGTTAGGAAATTTGAATGATACAAGCCATATTACCACAAACATAATTCCATCAGTTATCAAAAAAGCGAGCAACTGGCTGGTTATCATTTCTGAAATGCGGTTTTGTGTAACAAGAAATGCATTATAAATTCTGGCGAAAATAACATACAAAACTGTGAACAAGCCGAGAATCAACGCATCAGTATAATTCGAAGGCTTGGTTATGTCGGTATTGTTATAAAACAGAAGCCAACAAAGCGCAAATGGAAGAGTTATAAATGCAATATT
>JAZNEE010000205.1:0-5731 GCA_045588405.1 Acutalibacteraceae bacterium | reverse complement strand
ATTTTTCAAAAAAATCTCTTTTCGTATTGAAAAAAATAGTATATAATGTGTTTATATATTAGTATCTTTTGAAAGGATATTTATTTATGCTTAGTCTTGCAAAATACCACGTCAGTCTTTTTGGCATCAAAATGGAATTTGATCCCGTAGCCTTCACCATTCCGATTGGTGGCGGTTGGGATATTTATTGGTACGGAATCTGTATCGCGTTGGGCTTTCTTTTGGCTGTTATCTACGGCTTTTGGAGGACCAAAAAGTTTGGCGTTGATCCCGACCGTCTTACCGATGTTGTGCTTGTAACAACACCTCTTGCCATTCTTTGTGCAAGACTTTATTACATCATCTTCTACAAAGGCAATTTGGCAATTAAATCGGTTGCAGACTTTTTTGGTTTTTCGGGCAAATCGGGTGTTGCAGGTCTCGCCATTTACGGTGGCGTTATCGGTGCCTTTGTTTTTGGCTTTATTATGTGTAAAATCCGCAAGGTAAAATTCTTTGACGCATTAGACCTTGCCGCAAGCGGATTTCTTATTGGACAAGCCATTGGTCGTTGGGGCAACTTCTTTAACCAAGAGGCTTTTGGTTCTGCGACCAACCTCACCCTCGGCATGATCAGTGAGGGCACAGGCAATATCCCCGTTCACCCTTGCTTCTTCTATGAATCAATTTGGTGCCTTTTGGGCTTTATTTTGCTTCATTTCATCGGCAATCACCGTAAATTCAGCGGTCAGCTTGCTCTTTGCTACGGCGTTTGGTACGGCTTTGGTCGTGCATTCATCGAACATCTCAGAACCGATAGCCTTTATTGGGGACCGCTTAAAATTTCACAGTGGCTTTCGGGTGCACTTGTTATCGTCTGCGGCGCGTTGCTTATTTATAACCTTATTAAACTCAGAACCGCAAAAAAAGACGAGGCATACGAGTCCATGTTTAATGAGATAGATACCGAGTCGGACAACACAACGTATTATGACGGTGATGAAGAAACAGAAGCCTCTGATGAAATTTCTGAAGAAGTAAACGCTGAAGATATCACCGAAGAAACCGAAAACACATCAAAAGAAACAGAGGAATAAAAATGGCTGCACTTATTAACGGAAAGGTTATTTCCGCAGCGGTTAAAGACCGCATTGCAAAAGAAGTTGAAGATTTAAAGGCAATGGGTGTCACACCCGGTCTTGCCGTAATTATAGTAGGCTCTGACCCTGCTTCGCAGGTTTATGTTGGATCTAAAGAACGCACTTGTATTGAGCTTGGAATGTACTCCGAAAAGTATGAGCTTCCCGAAAACACTACCGAGGAAGAACTTTTGAGCCTTATCAAAAAACTTAACGAGAGTGATAAAATTCACGGCATTCTTTGTCAGCTTCCCTTACCCCGTCACTTGGACGAAAAGGCAGTTATAGCTGCTATCGACCCCAAAAAGGACGTTGACGCTTTCCACACTATCAACGTTGGCAGAATTATGATTGGCGATTACGACTTTTTACCTTGCACTCCCGCAGGAATTATGGAAATGCTGAAATATGAAGGTATTGACCCTGCAGGCAAGCACTGTGTTGTTATCGGCCGTTCAAACATTGTTGGCAAGCCCATGGCAATGCTTATGCTTCACGCTAACGCAACCGTTACCATTTGCCATTCGAAAACTCAGAACTTAAAAGAAATTTGCCGTGAGGCTGATATTCTTGTTGCCGCAGTTGGCAGAGCTAAATTTGTAACTCCCGACATGGTAAAGGAAGGTGCCGTTGTTATCGACGTTGGTATGAACCGTCCTGAAGGAGGCAAACTCTGCGGAGACGTTGATTTCGATGCAGTTCAGCCTTTATGTTCAGCCATCACTCCTGTTCCCGGTGGTGTTGGCCCTATGACCATCGCAATGCTTATGCAAAACACTCTCACCGCAGCCAAAAGAACACTTAAATAAATTTTAAAAACCAGAGGAGGTGAAACGGTGAAAAAGATTTTTGTTTTGTTTTTAAGTTTAATATTGCTTTCGTTCGCCGTTTTACCTTGTGCAGCGGCAAGCAAAAAATATGAAATTTCGGGCGTTGAATTTTCGATAGACGAAAGTTATTCGGTAAACACCGACAAGGATCTTTCCCCTTCATCAACAGTCTCCGGACTTATTTTTGTTGCCATATCAAAAGATTCTCACCACCAAATTCAATGTCGCCAAACCGAAACCGAGTTTTCGAGAGAAATGGGCAGTTTCCAAGACCTTAACAGCGAAACCTTAAAGCCTGCAGGTCAAAAGCTTTTCCCAGAAGGCTATGATACTGTTTCTTTGGGTGGAACACTTTATCTAAAAAGTGCAACCATCAAGGATGGTGAAGCCAGTGTTGTCTATGTTACTGTAACCGAAGGAAAACTTTACACCTTCTCGTATTTCGGCACCGATGCTTCGGCTATTGGTGAATTTATGAATTCGGTTAAACTTCCCATGGCTCACCAAAATTCAGGGCTTAAAATTTTTATGATAATACTCATAGCGGTATTTCTTCTTGCCGACGTTATTTTTGCCATACTTCTTATTATGTCATTTGTTCGCGATTATCGACGCAAGAAAATGGAAATGGAACAAAACATTGTTAGCCAATATATAAAAATTAAACGTAGGAAGTATTAAGGAGGTTTTTATGAAATTTATTTGTAAAACACTTGCTGTATTACTTTTGATTACTGCATTGGTTGGTTGCAATGCAAATAAAACCGATTCGAGTAACGAGGGAAGCGCACCTGAAAGCAGTAGTGCAACCTCCTCTATCGATTCTCCAAGCACATCTTCCTCCGATTCTTCGAGCGACCTTGTTGAGTCAGATACCGAAAATACCCTCGACACCTCAAAGGACACCCCTACCGACAGTAGCAATCCTAACGAAGGCGATGGCAATAACGATCCTTCCGAAGAGGTTGATCCAAACGCTCCCACAGTTTATCTCCAAGCCGAGAAAAGTGGCAACACCATTACCGTTAAGTTCATGGTCAAAAACAACCCCGGAGTTGCTGCATATACCGTTAACGTCGCATTTGATAAGCAAAAGGTTACGCCCAAAACTATACCCGCCGGTATATCCTCCCCCGTTGTTTCTAATCTACAGCAACCTAATGCAAACCTTTCGGATTCATCTGTTTCGGCCGTTTATGCCAACACAAAAGGCTTTTCAAATGACGGAGAAATGTTCAATATAACCTTTGAAATAAAGGAAGGCGCTTCAGGCGAGGCTAAATTCGAAATCATTGCCGACGAGCAAGATTTTGTTGCTCCCGATTACACGCTCATTCTTTTTAGAAAGCAAAGCGCTGTAATAACAATATCATAAAACCAAAAACTTCGACAGCCAATAAGGTTGCCGAAGTTTTTTTATAAAGAAAGTCTTGAACGACCGAGCGTTGTTGGGGCTTGGTCTTTAAATGCTTTAAAATCGTTTAATAAGGATGCTCTCACTATTGAAGCTTGCCCAAAGCGGTCTCTTATTTTATCTACACAGGTTTCCAATATATCCTGCTTTATTATTTGCATTTCATCCTCAAAAAACGAAAGCTGACAACAACTGCCCGCATCAACAAGCCTAATGGCTCTTATCCCGACCGACCTTAACGGACGCTCAAAATCATAGTTTTGCTTCAAAAGACCGATACCTTCCTTTGCGAGCATTGAT
The DNA here is from genome assembly GCA_045588405.1 of Acutalibacteraceae bacterium. GTDB lineage: Bacteria > Bacillota > Clostridia > Oscillospirales > Acutalibacteraceae > UMGS172. Next base: position 2,069 of record JAZNEE010000205.1, on the reverse strand, counting down.
GCTGCACTCAAAGGCATTTTAAGCCCTGTCATAAACTCCTTTACCTCTAATTTATCGGTACGAATATGCACAGCTAACCCTTCGGCTTGCAGATTTGTTTTTCTAAGTTCTCGTGCCACCTCTTCGGCAAGGCTTAAAAAAACTCGGTAAACCTCATCAAACGTATAAAGGTCTTTGGGGCAAGTGGTTGACCTTCCTATACTTTTGGGCCTTTCAATATAATCATTTTTTAATACCGCCGAGTTTTCCTCACCGTTTGCAAAGTGCCATAGCATAACCCCATTTTTTCCAAGTCTCAGCCTCAAGGCCTCGGGGTCGATAGTTGCCAAATCGCCAACCGTAAAAACGGCAAGATCGTGCAGTTTTTTTGATGTTGATCTGCCAACTCCAAGCAAACTTTCAACCTCTAACGGCCACACTATTTCTTTAAATCTTTCCGGCGGAATAACACTTGTAGCATCAGGCTTTTTTAAATCAGACCCCAACTTTGCAAATATCTTATTAAAGCTGACCCCTACCGAAACGGTGAGGTCAAGCTCTTTTTTTATTTCACTCCGCAAGCGGTCGGCAATGGTCACACCGTCACCAAAAAGCAATCGGCTACCCGTAACGTCGAGCCAACATTCGTCAATCCCAAACGGCTCTATAAGGTCGGTATACCGCTCATAAATCTTTCGCACCTCTCCCGAAAAATAGCTGTAACGCTTAAATTCAGGCGGCATAATTATTAAGTTGGGGCATTTTTGTCTTGCCTGCCAAAGTGGTTCTCCCGTTTGAATGCCAAACTTTTTTGCAACTTCACTTTTTGCAAGTATTATTCCGTGACGCTCGGCGGTGCTTCCACCAACCGCCACCGCTTTTCCCTTTAGTTCCGGATGGTCTCGGCAGGCAACCGAAACATAAAAATTATTAAGGTCGCAATGCAAAATCGACCTTTGCTTTTCCAAACCGCACACCCTCTCTCGAACATCTGTTCTTATTATACACCGATTTTCGCAAAAGTAAAGAACAAATGTTTGGTAAATTAGAAATAAAAAAGCGTTTGTCTTATTTTGACAAACGCTTTTTATTTATTTAGGCATTCGGCTTGAATGACAGGTGAGATAAATAATCTGACGTTCTTTTGCAAGTTCGTCTAACATCGAAAGCGCATTATCCACTCTGCTATCATCAAGGTTTACAAACGGGTCATCAAGGATTAGCATCGGTTTTTCGCCGTCATAAAGCGAATCAATAAGTGCCAGTCGCATACAGATATCAAGCATATCGCGGTAACCCTCGCTGAACACTTCCTTGCTTCTTCCCTTGCCTTCACGGTTGAGGTTAAGGTTAAGGTCGTTATCCAACATAAACTCGCCAACATCGTCTCCATAGACCATTTTAACATACTTTTTGAACGATTCTTTGAGCACCGTCATATATCTTCCCGAAAGTCCGTCCCTGGCTTGGGCCAATATAGCCTCGGTCAATTTTACAACTTCAAGTGCCGTTTTAAGCTCATCAGCCTCGGCTTGTTGTTGTTCGAGCTGTTCTGTCATTTGTTGCAAGGTTTCTGCAGCAAGCTCGGCGGCATCTTTTTGCTTTTCAACCGTTACAAGACTTGCATTTAAACCATCAAGCTTTAAAGACAACTCTTTTTCAGCATTATTTAGTTCATCGTAAGACAAGCTTTCCTCGTTCTCTGCAACAACCGGTTCGGGTATAGCTTTAAGCTTTTCAGAACAATTATCAACCGTTTTGGTTGCCTGACTAAACGAGCGTACATCCTCGCGCATGGCAACAACCGCCGAGGTGTAATCTTTGGGTAACTCACCCAAATATTTAAGGAAAAACGGATTTATAACAGCTGCAAGTGCTTCCAATTCTTTGGATTTTTCGGCCATTATATTGGTTGCCTTTTCAAGATCTTGCTTTGCACTCTCATATAAGTTGAGTTTATTGGCAACCGTTTCCACGTCGGGTTGCCCTTCAAAACAAGATAAAAATGCGTTTATACTGCTTTCACAAAATGCAATTTCATTTTTTAACTGTTCATACTGCTTTCTGTTATCTGCGGCTTCATTTTGACT
>JAZNEE010000204.1:0-6034 GCA_045588405.1 Acutalibacteraceae bacterium | reverse complement strand
CACCTAAAACAGATGTATTTTTAATTGGATAAAAGGCAAAAAACCACGGTAACGCTGACGCGTACCGTGGTTTTTTAACGCATTAGACAACAAAAAGACGCTGTTTTAGGCAATTTATCCCTAACCGCAACTCCCTTTGGGGTGCTTTTTATTATTTATTATAGGAAGCCAAGAACTCTTTAAGTCTTTCGGTTTTGGGGTTGCCAAAAACCTCTTCGGGTGTGCCGGTTTCGGCAATAATGCCGTCATCCATAAAGATTATCTTGCTCGAAACGTCCCTTGCAAACGACATTTCGTGGGTTACGACCACCATGGTCATATTTTTATCGGCAAGTGAGCGCATAACCTTCAAAACCTCACCTGTAAGCTCGGGGTCGAGTGCCGAAGTAGGCTCGTCAAAGCACAAAATTTCGGGGTCGAGCGCCAAGGCTCTGGCTATTGCAACACGCTGCTGCTGACCACCCGAAAGCTCGCACGGGTAGTTGTTTTCCTTGCCTTTGAGTCCTACCATCTCGATAAGTTCCAAGGCGCGTTTTTCAATATTTTCGTGCGTATCTTTTTTGAGAAGGGTTGGCGCAAGTGTTATATTTTGGAGGGTTGTATACTGCGGAAAAAGGTTGAAGGACTGGAAAACAAGACCAAAATGAAGTCTTTTTTGTCTTAGTTCCTCGTCGCTGACCTTTACCTTGCTGTCACCATCGAAAATAACGGTATCGTTTACCGTAATTGTACCCTTATCGGCAAATTCAAGCGAGTTTAAGCACCTTAAAAGCGTTGTTTTACCGCTGCCCGAAGAACCGATGATTGAAAGTACGTCACCCTTTTCGATGGAGAAGTCAACGCCCTTTAAAACCTCGGTTTTGCCGAATTTTTTATAAATATTTTTAACCTCTAACAATGCCATGGCTTAACTCCTGAAATAACTCAATTTCTTTTCTAAATGACCTAGTCCAATTGTAAGCAAGCCTACAAAAATGAGATAGAACACGCCTGTGTAGAAAAGCGGCCAGATAAGTGCCTTGGTTGCGGCAAGTTCTTTGGCTTGCTTGATTATCTCGGGTATCATAATACAGTTGGCAAGCGCGGTATCCTTAATGAGCGTGATAATTTCGTTGGACATAGGCGGTACTATGCGCTTGACAACCTGCTTTAATACAATTTTGCGGAAAATCTGATTCTTATTAAGTCCCAAAACATAGCCGGCTTCATATTGACCTTTTGATATGCTTTCAATACCGCCACGGTAGATTTCCGAGAAATAGCAAGCATAGTTTATGACAAACGCGATAAGTACGGCAATAAGTCCACCTGCATTGGTCATAAGCATGTGCATCAAGGTGCCTTTTTCGGGCATAACGTAGGTTGCAAATATGTAGCGGTCGATTTTGCTGAACATCGGATAGTTGAACAAAAGACCGGGGACATAATAAATTATGAATATCTGAAGCATAAGAGGAATGCCTCTCACAATCCAGACAAACACCTTGCTTATATATCTCAACGGCTTAAAGTTACTCATTGAGCAAAACGCAATAGGAAGTCCCAAAGGTGCGCCAACAAGCAAGGTTACGGCAAAAATGATTAAAGACATTGTAAAGCCGTTTAACAAAAATAATGTTATTTCAAAAAATGACATTTATTTACTCCAAATACTCTATACACAAATTTAACTGACGGGAGAAAACTCCCGTCAGTGTTTTAAAAGCGAAATACTTTATTTATAATTATTACTTCTGGTCTGCAAAATCGGTGATAGTAGTGTTAGCAACGCCATACTTTTCAGCCAAAGCCTTGAGGGTGCCGTCTGCTGCGAGAGCTTCGAGCTGTGCATTAACCTGTGCGGTAAGCTCGCTACCCTTTTTAAAGCCGATAGCATAGAACTCAACATCAGAAGACAAAGCTTCTACAACCTTGAGGTCAGCATAGTCGCCCTTGCCAACGTAAGCCTTTGCAACCTGAGCATCAAGAACTACGAAATCAGCAGCGCCCGATTTAACTTCAAACAAACCATCGATCTGCTTAAGAACAGATTTAACAGAGGTGCCTTCAAAGCCTTCGGCATAGGTCTGACCTGCTGAGCCACCTTCGGCACAACCGATTTTACCGCTCAAATCTGCTGCGCTTGCAACAGTTGAATCGGCCTTAACAACAACTACCTGGCGGTTTTCCATATAGTTGTAAGAGAAGTCAACCTTGTCTTTACGAGCAATGCCGTCTTTGTCACTGGTGTTAGCGGTGAAACCGTTCCAGATGCAGTCGATAGTGCCACCATCAAGGTCGGTATACTTGTTATCCCAGTTGATTTCCTTAAACTGAACGTCATAGCCCATATTGCCGAAAACCTTTTCAGCAAGCTCGGTATCAAAACCGACAAGCTTATTGTTGTTGTCAAAATAGTTCATGGGTTCATAAATGGTGTAACCAACAACGATGGTTCCCTTGCTTGCGTCACAAGCTGTGAGCATTCCGAGTGACAGCACAAGTGCTACTGCCATAATAATAGCTAAAATCTTTTTCATTTTTAAAAATCTCCTTTATAGCGGTCTAACGCTTTAGTGTGCTACCATACTAACACACAAAATCGAAATTGTCAAGAGAATTTTTAAAAATACTTATTTTTGCTTTTATACAAATGAAAACAGACCGACTTTTTAGTCGGTCTGTTTTCAATTAGAGGGGTTGTTTTGAGGAGGGTAGATGTTCATTAAGGGATGCGGCACCCTTATTGAACTGTCTATATTATAGAGTATTCTTTCGGTTTATGTGTGGACTTTTTGTAAACATTAAATTAACAATATTTAATTTTAGGCCTACTTTGAGCATAAACCTATAAAATTTTGACAAAACTATTTGCAAATAACAAAAAGGAAAGAACTTTACTATGAAATCACAGCATAAATCTACATCAAAATTCATAAAATTTCTTAACGGCAAGGGTTTTTACGTTGTTTTATGTCTTTGCTTTTTAGGGTTAGGCATTGCCGTATGGTCGGGTGTTGAAGGAATTAAAAACTCAATCGACAAAGGTAATGCATCAAGCAATAACACAATTTCTGAGACAAAACTCCCTCAAAATACCGTGCAAAAACCACCTGCACAAAGCAGCAACCCTTCCTCAACAAAACCCTCATCACAGCCAAAGCCTTCTTCCGAAAGCGTTTCCACCGAAGAGGTTTCGACGGGTGTTGCAGCGTTTTTTGTAAATCCCATGCTTGGCGAAGTTTCGAAAAACTTTTCAGATTCAGAACTGCAATACTCCGAAACCTTTCTTGATATGCGATTGCACAAAGGTATTGACATTGCAGGAAAGCAAGGTGACCCTGTTTGCTCTGCAGGTGACGGCGTTGTGAAAGAGGTTAAAGATGACCCACTTTTGGGGACGGTTATAACTATTGACCACGGCAACAAAATTGTTGCAAAATACTGTGGACTTGCAAAAAATCCTCCCGTTAAAAAAGGAGATGTGGTTGATTCTTCGGTAAGAATCGGCGTTTTGGGCAACATTCCTTCTGAATCGGTTGAGCCACATCACCTTCACCTTGAATTTTATAAAGACGGCAAGGCTGTTGACCCACTTAATTTCATCCAATAACCTGCCCCCTACGGATAAAGAGCTTGGAAAATCTTTTAATTCCAAAATCTTTATCGGGGCAACAAAAACCCCGAGAGAAAACTCTCGGGGCGTTTGTTTTGCTCAGATTATACTGATTTAATCACTCACATTTCGGTTGACACGGAATATATAATATATTAAAATCAAAATATACATCAAAAAGGAGCAATTTTATGTTTAAAGAAATTACCGCAAAAGAGATTTCGGAAAATCTTATCGGAATGATTGCCGATGAATATATGCTTATCACCGCCGGTGACCAATCGGCACACAATATGATGACGGCTTCTTGGGGATATGCCGGTGAGATTTGGGGTAATGATAGCGTTATGGCGCTTGTTCGTCCTCAAAGATACACCATGGAGTTTATTGAAAAGCAAGACTATTTTACATTAAGCTTTTACGGTGACAACAAGGCTATTCACAAAATTTGCGGTTCGAAATCGGGTCGCGATTGTGACAAAACCGCTTTAACGGGGCTTACACCTATTTATTCGGATAACGCTGTTTATTTCGAAGAAGCAAGGGTTGTACTTATTTGCAAAAAGCAGTATGTTGACCGCATGAAAGAGGAATGCTTTATTGACAAAGACCCTCTTAAATGGTACCCGTCGTCCGACTATCACTATATGATTATCGGCAAAATTGAGAAGGTTCTTGTGAAAGAATAAAATTAGGGGACTAATATGAAAAAGAAGAACAAACAAATCGTTAAGGACGTTGTATTTTTATCGGTAACCGCCGTTATAACCGCGCTTTGTGTTATGCTTACGGTGTTTATCTATGACTATGTTAAGGATAATAAAAAAGGCTTGGGCACCGTGGCATCAACAAACTCTGACGCCTTGGAAAACCTGAATGGTATGAAGCTTATCGAAAAACTCACTACTGTAACTGTACCTGATTATGTGCAGGTTTCACTGCTCAACGTTGGGAAAGCAAGATCGGGTGAAAAACTTACAGGCGTTAGCAACATTGTTATACACTACGTTGCAAATCCCGGCACAAGCGCAGCACAAAACCGAAACTATTTTGGTCTTGCCGAAACCGCCGTTGCATCACATTTTGTCGTTGGGCTTGAAGGTGAGATAATTCAATGTGTGCCGATTTTTGAGCAATCGGCCGCCAGCAACGATCGAAATGCCGACACAATTTCCATAGAGGTTTGTCACCCGGAAGAAGATGGAAAATTCAATGATGTAACGTATAATGCTCTTGTAAAACTCACCGCCTGGCTTTGTGATGTTACAGGTCTTACAAAGGATGATTTGATAAGGCATTACGATATAACGGGCAAAAACTGTCCTAAATATTATGTAGAGAATCCCGATAAATGGGAAACTCTTAAAACCGACGTTGGAAATTCAATTCCCTAACGAGTGCTTTTTACTGCGGTCGGATGCCGGGTTAAAATCATCACCGTCGCGATAGAATTTGGGGTCGCGTTGCGCCATTTTGGGGTTGCCCTGTGCAATGGCAGGAAAATCGTTTTCATTGTCTGCCGTGGGCTGAATATTATAGGTTCCGTAGGTGTTAATCAGATCCTCGCACGTTTCGGGGCAAGGGTCGAATGGTGTTGCCGGTATTTCAAGCGTAGTCTTAAAATTTTCTCTGTTTTTTATTTCTTTATCGTGTGGCTGTGCCATTAAAATCTCCCTTTCGTTTTTATTAGTTTGCCCAAAAATCCAAAAACAATAAAAACTTTAAAATATACAAAAACCTCCAAGAACATTGTCCTTGGAGGTTTTATAATATTATTCTACTTTTGTTCTTCTTTTGAATCGCCTATTTTAAACCTTTGACAAATTTTTTCTTCAAATGCAGCATATTTTAAAGCCACCTTTCCAAAATGCTTGTCCCAAAAAGCAAAAAACGGTTTTTCGATAAAACAAATGCGCAAATAATCAATAAAAAATCCGATTACAAATATAAGCACAGTACTTAAAACAGCATGAAGATATACCCAATTTGTGTCGAAAACTTCAAGATTTTTCAAAACATCCTGCCACAGCCATCGACGCATCGAATCATTGGCAGTATGAATCAACAATATACCAAATGTTGTAGATGACACCATGTTAATAAACCTGCTCGGTTTCAACTTTAAATTCTTAAAGAATATAAAAGAACTGATTCCGGTTAAATATGCCAATAATGTGTTTGAGTCTGCCACAAACATATATGAGACATTTCTGCCTGATTTTTGGCTTAAAAATGTACAAACAACAACCGACAAGCAACATAAACACACGCAAATCGCTGATGCGATTCCCCAAAATTTTGTATTATTAAACAACGCCTTGGGATACAAACGGATGTACGACGCTGTAAAGAAAAGCACCATATACCATGATACATAGTTCATATCAACCGACAAAAACGGAATGGTTCCGAACAAAACATATATTATTATCATCAAGC
>JAZNEE010000203.1:0-4421 GCA_045588405.1 Acutalibacteraceae bacterium | reverse complement strand
AAGCACTTTCGTCTTTTATAAATCCTTTGGCAACAAAATCTGCGCCAAAAAACAACAGACAAAAACTAAATACGGCAACAGCCGTTGTTATTAAAAAGGCCGTTTTAACCGTGTGTTTTATTTCCTCGTCGCAGTCGGTTTCGGCAACCTTTTTGGTTACGGCGGTGCATATTCCCGACGATGCAAAGGAGGAAACAAAAATATAGACCGACATAATGAGTTGGTAAAGTCCCAAGCCAGACGACCCCAAGATATCGGCAAGATAAATTTTAAGTATTAGTCCAAAACTTCTTAAAATCACCGATGTTACAAGCAAAACAGCAGTGTTTTTTATAATCAAATTGACCTTCATATTAAAAATATATTTGATTTTTTGGACAATTATGTTGTTAAATTTTAACTAAAAATAAACCGACAGAAGCAAAATCACTTCTGTCGGTTTTCTTTTTTATTCTTCGGTTTCGTTATTGATTTCAGAATCGTTTTCGGGTTCGTCAACCTCAACACCTACATCGCCAGCATCGGCTTCGGCGGCTTCGGGGTGGTTGGTAACCTCACCCTCGTCGTGAACAGCGGTTGCGATTGAAAGAATCTTCTCGCCACTCTCGCTGTTGACCCTCATAACCCTTACGCCCTTTGCAGGTCTTGCAAAGCGGCTGATTTCCTCAACAGGAATTCTGATTATGATACCGCGCGACGAAATCATGATGATATCCTCGTCGTCGTCAACCTCGATAACGGCCGTAACGTCACCAAATTTTGCGGTACGGTAGTTGGTTATACCCTTACCACCTCTCGACTGAACGCGATAATCGTCAAAGCTTGAAATTCGGCCGTAACCTGTTTCGGTAACGGTGAGCAACTCGTGACCATCCTCGCACACAACCATTGCGATGACCTCGTCACCTTCACGAAGTCTGATAGCGCGAACACCACGGGCTGTTCTGCCCATTTCTCTTGCTTGATTTTCGTTAAAGCGGATTGCAAAGCCCTTCTTGGATGCAACAAGTATCTCATCCTCACCCTTGGTTCTGCAAACACAAGCCAACTCGTCATCTTCGTCGATGTTGATAGCAATAATACCCGTCTTACGAACGTTTTTGAATGCTTCGATTGAAGTTCTCTTGATAGTACCTTTTTTAGTAATCATACATACGTAGAACGGATTATCAAGGTCAATCTTATTATCAAGCGGCAAAATGTTGATGATTTTTTCACCGGGCATTAAAGGTAGAATATTTACAATGTTCATACCCTTACTTGTTCTGCTGCCTTCGGGAATTTCATAAGCCTTTATTCTATACAAACGTCCCAAGTTGCTGAACATCAAGATATAATCGTGCGACGAACAGGTGAACATATTTTCAATAACGTCACCTTCACGAGTAGTCATACCGGTTATACCCTTACCGCCTCTATGCTGAGTAGAGTAAGTGTCGGAAGGCAAACGCTTGATATAGCCCTCAACAGTCTTGGTTAAGATGCATTCTTCCTCGGGGATAAGGTCTTCAATATCAACCTCGCCCGAAACAGAAGAAATTTCGGTTCTTCTTTCATCCGAATATTTATCGCGAAGATTGAGAGCCTCGGTCTTAACAATATCAAGAACACGTGAATGGTCAGAAAGAATTGCCATACATTCTTTAATAAAGTCGTATTTTTCCTGCAATTCGTCCTCGATTTTCTGTTTTTCCAAGCCTGCAAGTTTACCCAACTGCATCTGAACGATAGCTGTGGTCTGAATATCATCAAGCTCGAATCTTTCAGCCAAACGGTCTTTGGATTCGGGGATGGTTTTGGAAGTTCGGATAATGCTTACAACCTCGTCGATAAAATCGAGAGCAATTTTTAAGCCTTCCAAAATATGGGCTCTTTCCTGAGCCTTTTTCATATCAAAACGGGTTCTGCGTTCGATAATCTCACACTGGAAGTCAATGCAGTTTTGAAGCATTTCTTTTAAAGTGAGAATTTGCGGCTTTCCGTTTACAATAGCAATAAGGTTTGCACCAAAAGTGGTCTGCAATTCGGTATAAGAATAAAGTTTGATAAGAACAACCTGCGGCTTTGCATCACGCTTAACGTCAACAACAATTCTGATACCGCCGTCACGTTTTGAAGAGTAGTCAACAACATCATCAATGCCTTCAACTCTCTTTTCGGCAGCCAAATCATAAATTTTCTTAACCAAGGCTTCTTTTCTAACTTTATAAGGAATCTCGGTTATAATAATGCGGAACTTTCCGTTGCTAAGTTCCTCAATTTCTGCCTTACCGCGAACGATAATCTTACCCTTACCGGTGGCATAAGCAGCTCTGATACCAGCTCTGCCCATAATAATACCGCCTGTTGGGAAGTCGGGTCCCTTAATAAACTCGCAAAGCTCGGAAAGTTCAGCCTCGGGGTTATCAATAAGATAGCACATACCATCAATTGTTTCACCCAAATTATGAGGAGGAATTTCGGTTGCCATACCAAAAGCGATACCCGAAGAGCCGTTAACCAAAAGTTGAGGGAAACGAACGGGCAAAACGGTTGGTTCTTTCAAACGGTCGTCATAGTTTGGCATAAAATCAACGGTATCTTTATCGATATCGTCGAGCATGTGCAATGACAAACGGTTCATTTTAGATTCGGTATAACGGTAAGCAGCAGCGGGATAGCCGTCGATGTTACCGAAGTTACCGTGACCGTCGATAAGAGGATATCTGAGAGAGAAATCCTGAGCCATTCTAACCATTGCTTCATAAACGGAAGAGTCACCGTGCGGATGGTATCTACCCAAAACAGCACCAACCGTGTCAGCACACTTACGATATGCCTTTTCGGGGGTTAGTCCGTTTTCATACATGGTGTAAAGAATTCTTCTGTGAACGGGTTTAAGTCCGTCGCGAACGTCGGGCAATGCACGGCCAACGAGAACCGACATACCGTATTGAAGCATACTTGATTTAATTTCATCAACAATTTCAACCGGCTGAATGTTGGTTTGTTCGCTTTCGGGCCAAAAAACTTTTTCTTGTTTAGCCATTTTTTTCTCTCCTTTCCTTAAATATCAAGGTCGGTAGCAAATACCGCATTTTCTTCAATAAACTGCTTTCTGGGTTCAACCTCTTCACCCATGAGCATTGTGAATGTTTCGTCAGCAAGCATTGCATCGGTCATTGTGACACGAAGGAAGGTTCTGGTTTCGGGGTTGAGTGTGGTTTCCCAAAGCTGATCGGGGTCCATTTCACCAAGACCTTTGTAACGCTGAACGTCGGCACTACCGCCAAAACGCTCAATATACATTGCTTTTTCCTCTTCTGTAAAGGCATCAAAGTGCTGTTTACCCTTTGAAACTCTGAAAAGAGGCGGTTGAGCTAAATAAATATGACCTGTTTCAATAAGTTCGGGCATATATCTGAAGAAGAAGGTTAGCAAAAGTGTTCTGATATGGCTACCGTCAACGTCGGCATCGGCCATAATAACAATTTTGTCGTAACGAAGTTTGTTTATATCGAAATTCTCACCAATTCCCGTTCCAAGTGCAACGATAACAGGTGTTAACTTATCATTTCCGTAAACCTTGTCGTCTCTTGCTTTTTCAACGTTAAGCATTTTACCCCAAAGCGGCAAAATTGCCTGATAGGTTGAGTTTCTGCCTTCAACTGCTGAGCCACCGGCCGAATCACCCTCGACGATAAAGATTTCGGTTTTGGTTGCATCATCCGAAATACAGTCTTTGAGTTTTTCGGGCATTCTTGTTTTACCGCCGATACCCGATTTATTACGGCTTGCGTCTCGGGCCTTTTGTGCAGCTTCACGGGCATTTGAAGAAGCGATAGATTTATCAATAATAATCTTTGCTTCCTGGGGGTGTTCGCCCAAATATTCATAAAGTTTTTCGTTAACAAGATCACGAACAAGCTTACCAATAGAGGTGTTACCAAGCTTTGCTTTGGTCTGGCTTTCAAACTGTGCGTCCGAAAGCTTTACCGAAACAACGGCAACCAAGCCTTCGGTAATATCTTCACCTTTAAGTCGGGGATTACCGTCTTTCAAGTGTTTGAAATCGAAAGCATATTTGTTAATGGTGTTTGCAAGACTTTGTCTAAATCCTTGCTCATGAGTACCGCCGTCAACGGTGAAAAGAGTGTTGGCAAACGACATAATTTTAGAGTCGTAAGCAGTTGACCAAAGCATTGCAATTTCTGCAGTTTGATCATCTTTTGCAACCGAAAGATAGATAACCTCACTGTTAAGGCTTTCCTTCTTCATTCCTTCAAGCAAGAACTCAACGTAAGATTTTACGCCGCCTTCATAATGGAATTCATCATTTTTGGGCTCGAAAACGTCGGTACGTTTATCTTCAAGCACAATTCTGATACCCGCATTAAGAAAAGCTTGCTCACGAAGTCTTGTTTTTAAAGTATCGTAATCAT
>JAZNEE010000202.1:0-2989 GCA_045588405.1 Acutalibacteraceae bacterium | reverse complement strand
AAGTATTTTTAAAGGAAGGTGCCGATTTGGGCGGTTTGCTTAACGTTATTCTTCATAAGGGAAGCATATATGAAATCATTGCTTGCTTGATTTCAGCAACTGTTGTCGTGTTTTTGACCATGCCGATACATGAGTTTGCTCATGGCTTTGCTGCAACCAAGCTTGGCGACCCAACTCCGCGTTGGCAGGGAAGAATGTCGCTAAATCCAATGCATCACGTTGATTATTTCGGCGCTTTGATGATTTATCTTGTCGGTTTTGGTTACGCTAAACCGGTTCAAATTGATTCAAGATATTTCAAAAATCCCAAACGCGATATGGCAATTGTTGCATTTGCAGGTCCTTTGTCAAATCTTGTTTTTGCGTTTGTTTCGGTTTTTCTTTCTAATCTTTTCGGTTTTATATACATTATTATCAACAGCAATTCAATGGGTGTTTACCAACTCTTTGCGATACTTATCTCTATTTTCGTTTACATCGCGCAGATAAACATCATGTTGGCTGTTTTTAACCTTGTGCCGATTCCTCCTTTGGATGGCTCAAAGATTTTAGGTGCTTTTTTACCCAACCGTATCTATTATCAGTTGATGCAATATGAAAGATATTTTATGATTTTTGTTATGTTCCTTATATTTGCAGGAACGGGATTTAGCAATGCTTTAAGCAAGATTGTTGTTAGTATTTTCAGCGGCTTTGATATTGTTACTGCTTGGCCGTTTGAATTGCTTTTAAGATAATTATTTAGAAGGGTTAAGGATATTTATGGACAAGCTTGAATATAAGCTTGAAGTGTTTGAGGGACCACTCGACCTTCTGCTTTATCTGATTTCCAAAAATAAACTTAATATTAACGATATTCAGTTGACCGTGCTCGTTGACCAATATGTTGAACACATAACGGCAATGCAGACGGAGGATATGGATATTGCCAGCGAGTTTCTTGATATGGCTTCACGTCTTATCTATCTTAAAACGGTTAGCCTTTTGCCAAAGCATGAGGAAGCTGAGCAGTTAAAGGAAGAACTCACTCAAGAACTTATGGAGTATGAGCGTTGCCGTAAGATTGCAAAGGTTTTTGGTACCATGACCGATGACTTTGATACTTTTATCAAATCGGCTGAAAAGATTGAGTTTGATAAAACGTATCAAGGCACACATGAAAAAGAACTGATTTTGAAATCGTATATCGCGGCTGTTGGCAGAGGACAAAGAAGATTGCCTCCAAACACCAACGTTTTCAGCAAAATCGTTGCAAGAAAGATTGTTTCGGTTTCGTCAAAGATTGTTTTTGTGCTTAAAAATCTCATGCGTTCGGGCAAAAAGAAGATGGTACGTCTTTTTGATGGTGCCGAAAGCCGTTCCGAACTGGTTGCAACCTTCCTTGCAGTTTTGGAACTTTGTAAGGCCAACCGAGTTCACTTGGATGGTGACGGAAATGATATGGAAATTTCGGTTATTAAGGAGAAGAAAAAGTGACAGTTAATGAAATGATTTCGGCATTTGAGGCCGTTTTGTTTGCAAGCGGTGAGCCGGTTGAAAGAGAACGCTTTTGCGAAATATTTGAGGTAGACGCTGAAACTGTTGGACAGATAATGGATCTTCTTGCCGACCGTTTGGCAAGTTCGGGCAGTGCTATTAAGTTAGTAAGGCTTGAAAACCAATATCAGCTTTGCACTAAAAAAGAGTATGCTGAATATATAAGAACTGCTTTGGATCTTCGCCGCAAAGCGCCGTTATCACAGGCAGCATTAGAGGTTTTAGCTGTTATAGCTTATAATCAACCCGTAACTCGTGCCTATGTTGAACAGGTTAGAGGTGTTGATTGTTCGGGTGTTGTTTCAACGCTTGTTGAAAAGGATCTTTTGGAAGAAAAAGGTAGACTTGAACTCCCCGGCAGACCGCTTTTGTACGGAACAACAGCTAACTTTCTTCGTTGTTTTGGACTTTCGAGCCTCGATGATCTTCCTGTTGTGCCCACCGATGAAACAGCGGAAGACCCCAACGGTCAGCTTATGATGATTTCGGGTGAGGTTATGGAACTTGCAAAACAGATGAACGAGGAAATGGCCGAGTTTGTTAACGACGAAAACAAGGCGGAATAAAATATGGTGGCACTTTATATTGTGCTTGGTTTTTCACTCTTGGTTACTCTGATTCTTTTCAGCAACGTTTCGATTAATATATCTATAAATCGTGGGTATTCTTTAGATTTGAAGTTTTGGTTTTTAAAAAGTCAAATTCTATCAGGCGGAAATATTCAACCTCGAAAAGGAAAGAATAGTCATGATGAGCCCACACTCCAAAACAATAAATATATTGAGGAGTCTATTAAAAGACAAGGGCTTACGGCAACAGTTACCGAACTTTTAGATATTTTGAAGTTGTTTTTTAAAGAATTTGGTCAGTTGTTAAACTATTTAAGGGTAGAAAAATTTAAGCTTTTCATAAATGTTGCATCAGACGATCCGGCAACAACAGCTGTTGAATATGGTGCTGTTTGTGCGATGGTTTATCCTGCAATTAGGTTGATTGAGGAAAAGACAAAATTCAACCACAGGGGTACAAAGGTTATAATAAATAGCGATTTTAATTCCGAACAGTCTGAGTTTATATTTGATGCAAAATTAAAACTTCGGTTAATCAGGCTTTTGATTACAGAACTTGATTTTCTTAAGTTATTGGTTAAGATTAAAATAGCTGAACAAAATTTATTAAGAGAAAATAATAGTAAACAATAAAACAAATGCCGGTTTTCGGCGGAATGGAGAATAAATATGGCAGAGAACAACATCAATAACATAATGAACAGCACCGTTGAAAAAATTCGTTCACTTGTTGATTCACAAACGATTATAGGTGACCCTATCACGATTAATGATATTACTATCATTCCTGTCTCAAAGGTTTCTTTTGGCATGGCTGCCGGCGGATCTGATTTTTCCGGCAAAGTACCAAACAAAACCTTTTTTGGTCGTGGCGGCGGTGCAGG
>JAZNEE010000201.1:0-3593 GCA_045588405.1 Acutalibacteraceae bacterium | reverse complement strand
GTTATTTTTAGTAGGTGTAACAATATAGTTAGCGCCAAAAAACATTTTTTCCGTACTGTTTTCAACACCCGACACCTCGCGACCTGCCATTGGATGAGCCGCTATAAATTCAACGTCAGAACGAAGAATATCTTGAATTTTATAAACAATACTGCATTTTACACCTGTTACATCGGTTATAAGCGCACCGCTTTTAAGAAGGTGTTGGTTTTGTTCAATCCATTCAACAAAAATATGCGGATACAAGGCAAATATCACAATATCGGCTTTGCCTATCATTTTTTCATCAATTTCAACCGAGCCTTCGTCAATAATATTTTGGTTTAAGGCATATTCAATAGACGCTTGTTCCTTTGTAATGGCGCTTATATGAAATCCAAACCGCTTCAAAGCCTTTGCATAGCTTCCGCCTAAAAGTCCCAGTCCTACTATCAATATATTTTTACCAACATCAACAATCATTTTTTATCTCCATTATATCTCTGTGTGCGGTGCAAACGTTCCCGCCACCTTAAATTTATCGCATACCGCTTTTAGTTCTTCAATCATTTTTTTACCCTTTTCTGTTTCAACGTTACCATCTATCTCAACATAAAAATAATACTGCCACGAATGTTTTCTCATAGGTCTGCTACGCAAAGCGGTCATATTATAACCATATTTACCTATGATTCCGATTGCATTAGCCAACGAACCTGCCTCATGTTTAACGCTGAACATTAAAACCGAGGAAGAAAGAGATTTTGAATTGGCTTTAACCTTTGAAAGAACAGCAAAGCGAGTTGTATTTTCACCGCTTTTATTGATATTTGCTTCAAGCACCTTTAATCCGTATAACTCGGCAGTTTCAAGGCTTGCGATAGCGCCAATTGATTTATCATTAGTTTGGGCAACCAATTTTGCTGCAAGGGCTGTGTTATTTGACTCTTCTGCGCAAAAGCCTCGCATTTCAATATACTCGTGGCACTGGCTGAGCGCTTGCGGATGGCTTATAACCTTTTTAATGTCGTCTACCGTGGCACCGTTTACTCCAAGAAGATTTTGATGTATATCAAGCTCATAAATGCCGTTAATAAATAATTCGCCCGAAAAAATGAGATCTATGGTCTGTCCGACCTCACCTGCATAACTGTTTTCAATCGGCAAAACAGCAACGTCACACTCGCCGTTTACTACTGAATCATAAGCCGCTTTAAAATCGCACAGTGAGACTCTATTGCCGTTTGGGAATATTCTACCTGCGGCTATATGAGCAAAAGCGCCTTCAACACCGCTATAAGCAACGTTAATGCCACTCTGCATTCGTTGTTGATATGCACGGGACAAAGACATCACTTTTTTAAGGTAATCAATATAATATCCTCTTATATTTTCATCCTCAACAAGTACCGAGTTCTTTTCAATCACCTCTTCTTCCCTTTTTGCATCCAATATAGGCAATCCAAACTCTTTTTTATGATCATAAACTGTTTCAACGGCTTTCATTCTTTTTACGAACAGTTGCGCCATTTCTAAATCCACTTCGTTTATAATTTTTCTTGCCTTTTCCAATTTATCAGCCATTTAAATCCATCCTCACAAAATTAAAGTTTATCGGCAATATCCAAAATCAACTTTTCTGTTTTTTCCCAACCAAGACAAGGATCGGTTATCGACTTACCAAAAACGTGCTCATCGGTGCTTTGAGCGCCGTCTTCAAGATAGCTTTCAATCATCAAACCTTTAACAAGATGCTTGATATCGTTGTTCTCGTTTCGGCTATGAACAATATCTTTGGCAATTCTTATTTGCTCAAGATACTTTTTGCCCGAATTATTATGGTTGGTATCTACTATAATCGAAGGGTTGGAAAGATTTGATTTCTCATAAAGTTCCTTAACCCTCAAAAGGTCTTCATAATGGTAATTTGAAACACTTCTTCCGGCATAATCAACGTAGCCGCGCAAAATCGCGTGAGAATAAGGGTTACCTTCGCTTGTAACCTCCCAACCGCGATAAATAAAGGTATGGCTTGATTGTGCGGCAACTATGGAATTCATCATAACAGAAAGGTCACCGCCTGTGGGATTTTTCATTCCAACAGGAACATCAATTCCGCTTGCTGTTAGTCTGTGTTGCTGATTTTCAACCGAACGGGCACCTATTGCAACGTATGAAAGCAAATCGGAAAGATAACGATAGTTTTCGGGGTAAAGCATTTCATCCGCACACGAGAAGCCGTAATCCTTTAAAGCCGACAAATGAAGCTCACGAATGGCAACAATACCTTTATACATATCAGGTTTGGCTTCGGGGTCAGGTTGATGAAGCATTCCCTTATAACCCTGTCCTGTTGTTCTCGGTTTGTTGGTATAAATTCGTGGGATTATGATGATTTTATCAGAAACCTGGTCTTCAATCTTGCGAAGTCTTGAAATATATTCAAGAACCGGCTCTTTGTGGTCAGCCGAGCAAGGACCGATTATCAAAATAAACTTATCGCTTTTACCATCAAAAACGGATCTGATGCTTTCATCACGTTCTGCCTTGATTTTTTCCATTTTTTCGGTCAACGGAAACTCGCTCTTTACATCCATCGGGATGGGTAACTTTCTGTGGAAATTCATATTCATTTTAATTTACCTCGATTCAAAATTTTTAATAAAATAAAAAATCCGCCTTATCAGCACATTAAGTACTGCAAGTGCGGACTGTCCGTGTTATATGTTTCAATGTAATAAAAGCATTAAACATTCAACTCAGACAGTCCATTTTAAAATAATAAAAGTAATAATAAAACTTTTTAGCAGCCATTACGGTTTCTCCTTAAAATATATTTTGAAAACAAAAAATCCGCACCTCGGTATGTTAAAAAACAAAACGAATGCGGACTGTCCGTTCTATATGATTTTCTAAGGCTTTATTTGCACTCAGATTTCACAAAAGACGGGCAGTCATTAGTAAAGTAATAAAAGTAATAATAAGACTTATTAGCAAACATAACTGCTCCTCCTTAGTGATTTTTTTAAATTATACACCCATAAATTTCACTTGTCAATATTTTTCAAAATATTTTTATAAAAAAATCACAGACACTAAAGTTTATTTCAGTAAAAAAAGAAACGCTCAAATGAGCGTTTCTTTTTTCTTAATTATAAAGCATAGCGCTGCTTGTATTCCTCATACATTGCCTTAAATGCAACGTTGCCATCCTCTTTAATATGGCTTAAATACTCGTGTGTATCATAGGTGCCGTGCTGACACTCGATGATGGTAACAGCAACGTTTGAACAATGGTCCGAAATTCTTTCAAAGTTTGTAAGAAGGTCGGTAAGAATGAAACCAAGTTCAATAGTGCAGTTGCCCTTCTGCAAGCGCTCAATATGACGGCTCTTCACCACGGAAATGAGTTTATCTATAACCTGCTCAAGCGGTTCAACCGAAGCGGCAAGCTTAAGATCATTGGTTTCAAACGCGCGCGATGTTATATCAACAATTTCTGTTAATGCATCGGTGAGCTTGCCAATTTCAGCCTTGGCTTCGTGCGAGAAGGAAATCTTCTTCTCAAACATTTCAGCCGAAACACCAACAAGGTTTTCAGCGTGGTCACCAAT
>JAZNEE010000200.1:0-13695 GCA_045588405.1 Acutalibacteraceae bacterium | reverse complement strand
ACCGCTTGGCCTCCGACTTCGGATATCGTAACTACACACTTTACTTTTGAATATCTCCACGATACGCTTCTTAAGCTTGACGAACTCGGACACGATGTGCCGACCATTTATAAATATCTTGAAGAATACTCCGGCATTTCGGTTTTATCGGTTTCTATGAGCGACCCCGACGTTATGAGTTTGTTCTTATCGCCCGAGGCTTTGGGTGTCACCGAGAATGATATCGGTTCTAAAACGGGCACCTATGCTTTGCCCGAACTTGGTACCAAATTCGTTCGAGATATGCTTGTTGAATCAAAACCGCAAACCTTCTCCGACCTTTTACAGATTTCGGGTCTTTCTCATGGTACCGACGTTTGGATAGGCAACGCTCAGGACCTTATTAAGAATAAGACCTGCACCATTTCCGAAGTTATAGGAACGCGTGATAATATTATGACCTACCTTATATATAAGGGCGTTCCTAAGAAAATGGCATTTAAGATAATGGAAATAGTGCGTAAAGGTAAGGCTAAAAAGTTGCTCACCGAGGAGCATTTGCAGGCTATGAGGGATAATAATGTTCCCGAGTGGTACATAGATTCTTGTTACAAGATAAAGTATATGTTCCCCAAGGCTCACGCTGCGGCTTATATGATTGCGGCTTTGCGACTTGGCTGGTATAAGGTGCATAAGCCGGTTGAATTTTATTGTGCTTATTTTACCGTACGTTCCGATGATATCGAGGTTGATACCTTGCTTGGCGGAATAGGTGCTGTAAGAAAGCGTATAAACGATATCAAACTTATGGGCAACAGCGCCAGTGTTAAGGATAAAGGCGTGCTTGATAACCTTAATATCTTTAATGAAATGATGAGCAGAGGCATTGAAATTTTGCCAATCGACCTTAGAAAATCACATTCCAGAAAGTTCCTTATTGAGGATGGAAATATGCGACTTCCTATAGGAATTTTGCCGGGTGTTGGTGAAAAAGCCGCGGCTGATATTCAAGCGGCAATGGATAAAGGCGATTTCATTTCGATTGATGACCTTCAACTTGAATCGGGTGTTTCAAAAACCGTTATTGAAGCACTTAAAAAGGTTGGCGCATTGAGCTTCTTGCCCGATACCAACCAAATGTCGTTGTTTTAAGGTGATTTATGTATACTGAAGTTTTTGTTCCGTATCCGACAATTTATACCGATAGGCTTATTATTCGCCAGGTAAAACGCAAGGACGCTGAGGATCTTTTTGAACTTTGTAGCCGACCTGAAACGTCTCGATTTTCGCTTTGGCGTCCTCACAATAATCTTGAGGAAACAAAGGCGCTTATAAACTATCAGATCGGTCTTTACCACAAACATAAAAGCACTTTTTTTGTGGTTGAATTAAAGGAAACGGGTCGGGTTATCGGCACTTGCAGTTATGTCAGCATTGATGAAAACTATAAAATTGCCGAGATAGGTTACAGCATTTTGAGTGACCTTTGGGGCAAAGGTTATGGCACCGAGGTTGCCGATGCACTTTGTGGCTTCGCATTTGACCGAATGCTTGTGCAAAGAGTTTATGCCCACGTTTTACCCGAGAATGTTGCTTCGGCAAAGGTGCTTTTGCATATCGGATTTGAATATGAGGGCACACTTAAAAAAGGCTATTTTTTCGATGGAAAAGTGTCGGACGTAGATGTTTATGGAATAACCGATGAAATGTATTTTAGTGAGGAAGAATAAAATGGAGTTAAAAAGAATTGCAAGCTTTGAGGTCAATCATGATGTGTTGCAACGTGGTATTTACACATCTCGCATTGACGGAGACGTTACTACCTATGATATCAGAATGAAGCTTCCCAACAAAGGTGTATATCTTAATAATCCTGCAATGCACACAATCGAGCATCTTGTGGCAACCTTTGTCAGAAACAGCGAATTTTCCGATAGGATTATCTATTTTGGACCAATGGGTTGCAGAACGGGTTTTTATCTGCTTGTGCGTGACATTGAACCGAATAACGTTATCCTTCTTGTGAAGGCAGCATTCAAATTTTTGGCAGATTTCGAGGGTGAAATCCCCGGAGTGTCTTCAATAGAGTGTGGAAATTATCTTGAACACGATTTGGTCGATGCAAAAAAAGAAGCAAAGGAATATTTGCCTGTTATTGAAAACTACACCGTAGAACAACTGAAATATTAAAATAAAGGGGCACTTTTAAAGTGCTCCTTTATTTTGCCTATTTGTTACGCATAACAAGTCAAAATATACAAAATATTGTCTTGCTTTAAAAATAAATGTTGCAATTTTGTAACTTATGTGTATAATAAGTGATGTTGTGTTACAAAATTGTAATAATTAAGGTGATTTTTTGTTTGATGTTAAAAATGCGATTTCAAAGGTCGCACAAATTCTAAAAATTAAAAAAATCCATATCTTGGCCAACAAATTAAAGTTTGCAACGGCATTTTTGACTGCTTGCACATTGCTGTCAACCTTTTGCTTTGCAACGCAGTGCAACAATGTTGTTGCGGTTTGTGTAAACGACGTCAGGGTTGGCACGGTTGCCGATGCAGAGGCTGCAAAAGCAGTTGAATTAAGCGTGAGAGCCGATGTTAAAGGTGATATCGAAGGCATAATTGATTTTTCATATAACGAAGAACTTTCCTTTGGAAGACGTCTTAACTCAACCGATGAACTTGCAAACAAAATAGTTGATAGTTGCGATGATTTGAATCGTGTTTTTGGACTTTTTGTAGACCAAAATCTCACAGCTTATTCTTATAGTAGTATAGAGATTGTTAATTCGTTGGAAGCACTTGTTGAAACCTATACGGTTGAGGGTGCTGTGTTTAAAGGCTATGCCAACGAGGTTGAGATAAAAGAAACCTATGTCACAGACGAGGGTTTAAAGTCGCTTGTTAGTTCTGTTGAAGGCTTTTTGGAAGGCAAAAGTGGTGTTGAGATAATCACCTCACGTGTTGAAAGCTATGACGAGGAAATTCCTTATGACACCAAAGTGACCTATGATGAAACCCGTATTTCGAGTTATTTGAAGGTTATAAAGAAGGGCCAAAACGGTCTTAGCCACGTTACAGCCGATGTTATTTATATTAACGGCAACCGTTCGGGTGCCGACGTTATCACCCGTGAAATAATAACACCGCCGGTTGATGCTAAAGTGAAAAAAGGCTTGTGTGACGAGGCTATTGAAAGCATTAGAATTAGCCACAGTAATTCAGCGGGTGATGGTAAAACAGAGCTTTTTACTTTCCCTTGCGAAATAACCGCAAGAACCTATATAAGCTCATATTGGGGCGATGGCAGAAACCATAAGGGGATTGATATTGCAAGTAAAAAAGGCTCCGAGATTTATGCCGCCTATGATGGAGTTGTTACGTTCTCCGGTGTGAATGGTGCTTACGGTAACTGCGTAATTATAAGTCATCCCGACGGCAAGACTAAAACACTTTATGCTCACAATTCGAGCAATCTTGTTAAAAAGGGCGATGTAGTTAAAGAGGGTCAAGTTATTGCAAAGGTTGGTTCCACAGGAAGATCTACAGGCAACCACCTTCATTTCTCTGTGCTCGTAAACGGAAAACAAGTTAATCCCGAAAAGTATCTTGGGTTAAAATAAAATTGCAAAAACCGTCTTTTTTCGCATTTGGGTGTTGATAAAAAGAAATATTTGCTGTATAATGATATTTTGTTAGGGCAAATACAATTTCAAGGACGGTAAAGGTATGAAAAAATTAGGTTTTGATAACGAAAAATATTTGCAGTTGCAATCAAAACATATTTTAGAACGTATTGAAAAGTTTGACGGCAAGCTTTATTTGGAGCTTGGTGGCAAGCTTTTTGATGATTTTCATGCCGCACGCGTACTGCCCGGTTTCTTGCCCGACAGTAAAATTAAAATGCTTCTGCAACTTAAAGATTCGGCAGAGGTTGTAATTACAATTAACGCAAACGATATCGAGCGCAACAAAATCAGAGGAGATCTTGGCATTTCTTATGAAACCGACGTTTTGCGCCTTATCGATGCTTTCAGAGGTTTGGGTCTTTTGGTCTCAAGCGTTGTTTTGACCTGTTACAGTGGCCAATATTCGGCCGACTCGTTCAAGAAAAAACTTGCAAATTTGGGTGTTAAAGCATATTTGCATTACCCAATCGTGGGCTATCCCAACAATATTCCCGTTATCGTCAGTGAGGACGGTTACGGCAGAAACGAATATATTGAAACCACTAAACCGCTTGTTATTGTAACAGCACCCGGTCCCGGAAGCGGTAAGCTTGCAACCTGTCTTTCACAGCTTTATCACGAAAACAAACGTGGCGTTAAAGCAGGCTATGCAAAGTTTGAAACCTTCCCAATTTGGAATTTGCCCTTAAAACATCCCGTTAATTTGGCTTACGAAGCAGCAACTGCCGATCTTAACGACCTTAATATGATCGATCCCTTCCATCTTGAAGCCTACGGTGAAATGACCGTTAACTATAACCGCGACGTCGAGGCTTTCCCACTTCTTAAAAAGATGCTCGAGTCGATTATGGGTGAGAGTCCTTATAATTCTCCCACCGATATGGGTGTTAATATGGCAGGTAACTGCATTTTTGATGACGAGGCAGTTTGCAATGCTGCCAAGGACGAAATCATCCGTCGTTATTACAAGGTTAAATGTGATAAAACAATGGGCGATATTGGTGAAACGGCAGTTATCAAGGCAGAATCTATTATGCAACAGGCTGGCGTTACAATTGAAGACCGCGAGGTTGTGAAGTTTGCTAATGAAAAGGCTAAAACCTCGGGTGCTCATGCTGTTGCTTTCAAGCTTGATGACGGCACTATTGTAACCGGTAAATCGGGCGAACTTTTGGGCTCGGTTTCGGCAGCAATGCTTAACGCTATGAAGATTATGGCAGGAATTGATGACGAAGTTCATTTGATTGCACAGTCTTCCATCGAGCCTATTGTAAAATTAAAACGCGAGATTTTCGGATCATTAACGTCTCACCTTAATTCCAACGAAATGCTTATAGCTCTTTCGTCAAGTGCGGTTATGAACCCGTTGGCAGGCAAGGCTATTGAGACTATAAAACGTTTTAAAGGTGCCGAGCTTCATTCGTCCATAATGCTTTGTGCAACCGATGAAAAGGTTCTCAAAAAGCTTGGAGTAAATTACACCTGCGAGCCTGTTCGTCGCAACGACGACCGTTTTGATATTTGATTTTTAGTAAAATAAAAAGACCGACTGAATTTCAGTCGGTCTTTTTTGTGCTTTTGATTATTTTGCGTTATATTTTTCAATAACGTTTTTAATGCGGTCCATAGGATTGAGAAGAGTGCTGATAGAGTTGTCGTAGTTGATGGTATCGATAAGATATGCAACGTATTTCGACATATCAACTCTCTGATACCATTCCTTGCTCATCAATTCTTCAGTACCGTATACAAGGTTGGTGGTGAAAATCTTATCAATAAGACCGTCCTTATAGTACTGGTCAAACTTGTCATAGCCTTCAACAAAAAGTCCGAAGGTGGTGAAAGCAAATACACGGTTGCAATTTTTAGCTTTGAGCTGAGCTGCAATATCGAGCAAAGAATCGCCCGAAGAAATCATATCGTCAACAATGATAAGGTCCTTACCGGCAACGTCGTTGCCAAGGAACTCGTGAGCTTCAATGGGGTTACGTCCGTTAACAACAATAGAGTAGTTTCTGCGTTTGTAGAACATACCAAGTTCAACGCCGAGAACGGAAGAGTAGTAAATGCAACGAGACATTGCGCCTTCGTCGGGAGCAACAATCATAAGGTGATCGCGGTCAATTTTAACGTCGGGAACTGCACGGAGCAAAGCTTTGATCATCTGATAGGTGGGCTGAACGTTATCGAAACCGCCAAGGGGAATAGCGTTGCAAATTCTGGGGTCGTGAGCATCAAATGTGATGATGTTCTTAACACCCATAGCGGTAAGTTCTTGCAAAGCCATTGCACAGTCTAAGGATTCACGAGCAGAACGGCGATGCTGTCTGCCTTCGTAAAGCATAGGCATAATAACGGTAATTCTTCTTGCTTTACCGCCCAATGCTGCGATAACGCGCTTCAAATCCTGGAAGTGGTCATCAGGACTCATGGGAACGGTCTGACCATACATTTTGTAGGTTACGCCGTAGTTAAAGCAATCGCAAATAATAAAAACGTCAAGTCCACGAGCGGTGTGGTTGATAAGACCTTTTGCTTCGCCGGTGCCGAAACGGGGGCACTGAGGCTCGATAACATAGGTGTGCTCCTCGGGCATACCTCTCCACTGCATAAGATAGTAGTCTACCTTTGCGGCAAATTCCTCGCAACCTTTCATTGCGATGATGGTCATATCACCATAAGGTGAGTGCTTGTTGACAATTGTTGACATACTCTTTCCTCCGAAAAACAAAATATGTAGACACCAAAACATAAGGTGTCATTTTTAACGCTAATATGATACCACAAAATTGTTCGTTAGAAAAGGGGTGTTTTGATATTTTTTAAATATTTTTTAAATTTTAAGTAATATTTTGTCGCACTGTCAAAAAATGAGTGAATTGGGTTAAATAAGCAAAGTATTTTCGCATTTAATTGTTGCCAAATACCATATTATTTGATATAATAAGATGAATTATAATATTTTATGGTGGAGTAATGTATACTTTGCCCAAAAGGAAAGGTGACGAGAATGAAAGTAACGCTTCTCAGTTATACCCCTAATCCCGAACTTACAATAGCTTCTGCTGCAAGACTTTGCTATTCGGGAGCAACAATTGATGATGTGAGAGAAAAATTAACACCCGAAAAAACCGCGGCTTTTGTTGATATGCTGTCCGAAATCGGCCACGAAAGTCCCATTGAACACGCTTCATTCACCTTTGGCATCGAGGGTGTGTCGAGAGCGCTTTTGGCACAGATTACAAGACACAGAATTGCCAGTTTTTCGGTTCAAAGCCAGCGCTATGTTGCCGAGGCTCAGTTTGAATATGTAACACCTCCCGAAATCGAAAACGACCCGGAAGCCAAGGCTTTGTTTATCGAGGCTATGGAAAAGGACCAGGAGTATTACGACCGTTTGACCGATATTTTGAAGGCCAAGCATAAGAAGGAATTTTTGGCAGAGGGTAAGGACGAAAAGGAAGCTGAACGCGCAGCCGAGAAAAAGGCGATAGAGGATGCCCGTTTTGTTTTGCCCAACGCTTGTGATACCAAGATGATTGTAACAATGAACGCAAGAAGTTTGCACAATTTCTTCCGCCATCGTTGTTGCAACCGCGCACAGTGGGAGATAAGAGAGCTTGCAACCGAAATGTTAAAGCTTTGTCGTGAAGCTTCGCCCAACCTCTTCAAAAACGCAGGCCCTGCTTGCCTTACAGGTCCTTGCCCCGAGGGCAAAATGACCTGTGGAAAGATAAAAGAAATGCGCGAAAAGTATAGCGTAAAATAACTTTTAAAGGAATTTTTTATGGGAAAACTTATTGTTATCGAAGGTCTTGACGGAAGCGGAAAGACCACTCAGGTTGAACTTTTGCCCGAAAAACTTAAAAGCTTGGGACTTGATTCCAAACTCATATCCTTCCCCGATTATGAGGACCCTTCAAGCACGCTTGTTAGAATGTACTTAGGTGGCGAATTTGGTGATAAGCCTGATTCGGTTAATGCCTATGCCGCTTCACTTTTCTATGCGGTTGACCGATATGCTAGCTTCAAGCGTCATTGGGGCGAGTATTATGAAAACGGTGGAATTGTTGTTTCGGGAAGATACGTTGAATCTAACGCATATCATCAAATGGCAAAGTTGCCTAAAGAGGAATGGGATAAATATTTAGGTTGGCTTTATGAAACCGAGTACGATAAAACTTCTATTCCGAGACCCGATTTGGTTATATTCCTCGATATGCCGACCGAGGTGTCATCAGCACTTATGACATCACGTTATAAGGGTGACGAAACCAAGCGCGATATCCACGAAAAGGATAGAGCATATCTTGAAGCTTGTCGTGAAGCGGCTGTTTATGCTGCCGATAAGTGTGGTTGGAAGGTTATTTGTTGCGCCAAGGACGGAAGTCCAAGAAGCATTGAAGATATTTCGGAAGAAATTTTAGCGGCAGTTATTAGTGCCATAAAATAAAGGAGAACTCTTATGTATTATATGTTTTTAGCACCCGGTTTTGAAGAAACCGAGATGATAGCACCGCTTGACCTTATGCGCCGTGCCGATATTGAGGTTTACACTGTTGGTGTGGGTGCAAAGGTTATAACAGGCTCACACGGGGTCCCCGTTGTTGCCGATGTTATCGATTGCGAGGTTGGTCCCGATAAGGATTGTGAGGGTGTGATTTTACCCGGTGGTATGCCAGGTACTTTAAACCTTGAAAAAGCAGCTTCGGTGCAGAAATTTGTCGATTATTGTGCTGAGAACAATCTTTTAATTGCCGCTATTTGTGCTGCACCTTCTATTTTGGGTCATAAAGGCCTTTTGGAAGGCAAAAATGCCGTTTGCTTCCCGGGATTTGAGGAACAACTTTTGGGTGCCAAAACAAGCGGTGCAGCAGTTATGACCGACGGAAACTTTGTGACAGGTTGCGGTATGGGTGCTGCTACTAAATTTGGTCTTGAAATCGTAAAATATATTAAAGGCGAGGCTGAAGCTAAGCATTTAGGCGGAAACATTTTATGCGACCGATAGATATAAGACAATATAAGACCGAACTGCGTGACTTTATTAAAAATGAGCGCAGAAATATGCCAAAAGAGGAAAAAGCACAGCTTGATAATGGTGTTACCCGTAACGTGTTCAAGCTTTACCAGTACCGTTCGGCAAAAACAATTATGGTTTATGTATCCACCGAAATCGAGGTTGATACATTTGAAATCATAAAGGGTGCCTGGCATGACGGTAAGCAGGTTGCAGTTCCAAGATGCATTCCCGGTACGAGATTTATGGATTTTCACTATATAACCTCGTTTGACGATTTGAAACCGGGCACATTTGGTGTTTTAGAGCCCGATGAAAACCTGCCCAAGGTGGTTTCGTTTGAGGGTTGCCTTATGCTTTTGCCTGCTTTATCCATCGACTATTTAGGATTTAGACTTGGTTACGGAAAGGGATATTATGACCGATATATGTCGAAGTTTAGCGGCTCGTGCGCGGGAATCTGCTACACGATGAACGTCCGTAGACATATGTACCACGGCAGATTTGATCGTCCTGTTGACGTTATTGTGACCGAAAAATGGATAAAAGACGTTAGTGCCAGAAGGCGCGACGACAGAAAAAGCTTTTTAAGGGAAAGAAATTCGAGTTACTGATTCTAAGAAAGGAAAACCGACATGGATAACAATGAATTCAAACTTGACGAGTTTGCGAGCCGCGGCAAAGAGCCTGAGCCTACTCAAAAAGACGAATTTGATTTCAGTATGTTTATGCCAAAGGCACAAAATGAAAAAACTGAAACTGTTTCAGAAAATTTTCAGTATGATGATTTCACCAGCAACAGTGATTTTGTGCTTAATGGTGCAGAAAGCAGTATAATACCCGGTGATGAGATAACGCTTGCATCTGATGAAAAAGGCAATCTTGATGACAGTAATCTTAGCGACGATTTTGTTATCGGTAAGGATTTTTTCATTGACAACACCGAGGCTGACGAAATGGTTGTATCTGTGCCCAAAGAAAAGCCTGTAAATAAGAAAAAGCGCAAAAAACAGTCAACAAGTAAAAGCTGTCTTTTCGCTGTTATTTGGATGGCGGCAATTTTTGTAATTTCTATTTCGGCTGCCGCATGTATCCTCCATTTCGGAATGGATTATCTTGGCGTTGGATTTGAAAGCGATGCCGCTGTTGAGATACAGATTGTTGTTGAGGAAGGTGCAAGGGCTAAAGAAATCGCCGAAACACTTAAACAGGCAGGTATTATTGATAGCCCTATGTTCTTCCGTCTCTATGCACGTCAAGGTGGATATGACGTTAAGTTCCAACACGGAATTTATTATTTTGCCAAGCAAGACAGTTATGAAGATATCGCCGAAGCACTTTGTAAGCAAGGTGTTATAGCTGATTCTGCCAAGGTTACCATACCCGAAGGCTTTGATATCGACGAAATAGCTATTAGACTTGAAGAACATAGAATTTGTACAGCTGACCAGTTTAAAGCTGCGGTCAACGAGATAGATCCATCTAAATACGACGTTTCGTTCTTAGGTGAATTGCAGACTCAGGCTGACGGTGTTCGTTACATACTTGAAGGATTTTTGTTCCCCGACACTTATGAACTTTATTGCACCAACGATAAAGCGGGTGCCGAGCAGGCTATAAGAAAGATGCTTCAAAATATGGATAAGAAGTTTACACCCGAAATGCGTGCAAGAGCCAAAGAGTTGGGCTATTCAATGAACGAGATTTTAACGTTGGCATCTATTATTGAAATGGAAGCGAGCGTTGCCGATTATTCGGATAAGCAAAAGGTTTCGGCTGTTTTCCACAACCGATTGAAGAGTGATAAGTATCCAAAGTTGGAATCTGATCCCACATCCCAATATCCGTATAACCCCGAGTTTTATGATACATATAAAGCCGAAGGGTTAGCTCCGGGTGCGTACTGCTCACCCAGTATTGATTCAATCAAAGCGGCTCTTTATCCTGATGAAAGCTGCACGGCATATTACTTTGTCACCGATAAGGATATGAAATTTTATTTCAACAATACCTTGCAGGAACATAATAATACCATTTTAAAACTCAAGAGAGCAGGTCTTTGGATATGACGAAATCATTGATAAGAAGACCCGAACTGCTTTGTCCTGCGGGCGATATAGTAAGGCTCAAAGCCGCTGTTGACTTTGGTGCTGATGCCGTGTATCTTGCAGGTGAGGAGTTTGGTATGCGTACCGCCGCAAACAACTTCGGTGAAGCTGATATGCGTGACGGTGTCAATTATGCTCATTCCAATGGCGTTAAGGTTTTTGTAACATGTAACACCTTGCCCCATAATTCTGAAATGCCGCGTTTACCTGCGTTTCTTGAAATGCTTGATGATATTGGCGTCGATGGAATAATCGCTTCAGATATCGGCACTATGGGTCTTGTTAAAAAGTATGCTCCTAAAGCAGAACTTCACGTTTCGGTGCAGTCGGGCGTTGTAAACTATGTTACTGCCAACGCTTTTTACGATATGGGTGCAAAACGCGTTGTGGTTGCCCGTGAATTGTCACTTGATGAAATTGCCGAGATAAGAGCCAAAACTCCGCAAGACTTGGATTTAGAGGCATTTGTACACGGTGCAATGTGTGTATCGTTTTCGGCAAGATGTTTGCTTTCGTCATATATGACGGGTCGCGACGCCAATCGTGGTGATTGCGCTCAACCTTGCCGTTGGAGTTATTCTTTGATGGAAGAAAAGCGCCCCGGACAGTATTTTGATATTACCGAAACCGATAAGGGCACTTATATTTTAAACGCTAACGACCTCTGCATGGCAGAGCATATCGGTGATATGCTTAAAGCGGGTGTATATAGCCTTAAAATTGAAGGCAGAGCAAAGTCCCATTATTACACTGCCGTTACCGCCAACGCTTACCGTGGCGCAATAGATGCGTTTTTACAAAACCCTGATGCGCCGATTCCGTCTTGGGTTACCGATGAACTTAATAAGATAAGTCACCGCAACTATTCAACGGGATTTTATTACGGACGTCCCGAAAACGCGCAAACCTATGAAAATGCAGGCTATCAAAGAGATTATGCCGTTGCGGGAATTGTAACGGGTTATGAGGACGGAAAAATATTGCTCGAACTTAAAAACAAGTTTTTAAAAGGACAGGAGTTCGACTGTTTGGAGCCGTGTGCAGAACCGTTTATAATTAAAGCTACCCAAATGTTTAACGAAAAGAACGAAGAAATTGAATCGGCACCGCACCCGACCATGACGGTCAAAATTCCGTTTGAACGTCCTTTAAAGGTCGGTTCGTTGCTCAGAATGAAATCAGAATAATAAAAATCACCCTTTATGTGCAAAATATAAAGGGTGATTTTTTTGTCTTCATATAAAAAACGAGCGCTTGCCTGTTTTATGGCGATAATGATTCTGATGTCGGTTTGTGGCGCAAGAGTAGGTGTTTTGGCCACCGATGAAACTTTACGCCAAACGGCAACAGGACAATCTAAAAGAAGCGTTAAGGTGGCAAATTTAAGAGGGAATATTTATGACTGCAACGGAGAATTGCTGACTAATGCCGAAATGAGTGACATAACCGTTGTGTTTCCGAGTGAGCAAGGTGTTGCGGTGTTGACCGAACTTGTGCAAGGTGACGAGCTAAAAGCGGCTGCCCAAAAATTGTCAAAAGGGAATGTTGTAACGCTTCAAAAGAAATATTACGGTAAAAGTGGCGGTGCGGTAGGTCTGTCGGTGCCAAAAAGATATTCGGGGTCACTTACTCATCTCATCGGATATACCGACAGCACGGGACATGGTGTTTCAGGGGTTGAAAAGGGATTTGACGAGATATTATATAACGCAAACGGCGTATCGGTATCTTACACGTCCGATCCTCATGGCAGAATGCTTGTGGGCGATGGCTTTTCTGTTCAAAATGAAAATAATAGTTCGATTACGCTTACCATTGACAAAAATATACAAGAAATAACCGAGCGTGCTATGAGCCGTGTGGATTGTGGCGCGGCAGTGGTGTTAGATGCAAACAACGGCAAAATAAGAGCAATGGTCAGCAGACCTTGGTATGATGCCGATAATGTTGCCGATTTTTTGAATTCAGAAAAATCACCTCTTATCAACAGAGCACTTTGCGCTTATAGCGTTGGTTCGGTTTTTAAGCCGTTGATTGCAGCGGTTGCACTTGAAAATGGTCTCGGAAATTACCAACATAATTGCACAGGAAGTATAGTAAACGGTGGTTTGACGTTTAAATGCAACCGTCTCGAAGGTCACGGAGAGTTGGGCTTAAAGGATGCAATTTCAGAGTCTTGCAACACTTATTTCTACACGTTGGCAGGGGAAATAGGTGCAGAAAATATTTATGAAACGGCAAGTAATTTGTGGTTTGGCATAAGTCTTGATTTGGCGGGAGGTATAGTTTCAAACAAAGGCAATTTACCCGAACTTTTCACACTTCAAAACTCATCGTCAGCGCTTATAAATTTATCCATCGGTCAAGGAGAAATTTTGCTGTCACCTGTGGCAATAGCAAATCTTTATACTGCGATTGTAAACGGTGGAGTTTACCGAATGCCCACAGTCGTCGAAGGATTTGAGCAAAACGGGGTGTATACTAAGGCACAAGATAATTTGAGCGTTAAAGCAATGAGTAGGTCGGTTGCTGCAACTTTAAAAGAATATCTGATTTACACCTTAAAAGAGGGTACAGGCTCGTCGGCTTATGTCGAGGGTTTGGTAGCAGGAGGTAAGACGGGCACAGCGCAAACTGGATGGAGAGATGGTGACCGCAAAATACTTAACGGTTGGTTTTGCGGATTTGTTGAAGCCGAAAAAACCGATTATGTAATAGTGATTTTAAAGGAAGACGTAAAATCGGGCTCACATGACTGCGCCCCGATTTTTAAAAGCATTGCACAAGAACTTCCAAAAATAAAAGACAATCCGTGATTTTTTCACGGATTGTCTTTGTTATCGGTATCGCGGATATGCTGTTTCAAAACCATATTAATATATTGAGATAGTGAA
>JAZNEE010000199.1:0-2161 GCA_045588405.1 Acutalibacteraceae bacterium | reverse complement strand
AAGAACTGAATGCCTCTTTGCCTATAACGGCAACCTTGGAGTTTTCAGAGAATTTAACATCGGTAAGAGCTTTACAACGAATGAAAGCATAATCATCAATTACAGTAACACTCTCAGGAATAGTAATGGTTGTGAGTTTGCTACAAGTATCGAATGCGTGCTGGCCGATTTCCTCCAAGCCTTCAGGAAGAACAACACTTTCTAGAGCTGCACAGTTAGCAAAAGCATAATAGCCGATATGCTTAACAGTGTTGGGGATCTCAACGCTCTTAATACCGGATTTGCTAAAAGCTGCATAACCGATATCTTGAATGCTATCAGGAATAACAACCTCGGTCACCTTCTTGTTATCGTAGAAAGCATAGGTTGCAATAGAAGTAACGGTTTTTCCTTCAACCGTGCTTTTGATTTCAGCCTTGCCGCTACCGGTAAAGCCTGCAACCTCAGCATGGTCGCCATAAACGTTGTATGTAAGTTTACCGCTTTCAACTACTGTATAGCTAGGAGCAGCCTCAGAAGTTGTGTCAGAGGTATATTTGCCGAGTTCAGACACTTTAGAGCAACCGCAAACAAGAATTGCGACACACAACACAAGCATTACAAAAAGTGATAATTGTTTCTTTTTCATATTCATTTCCTTCCTGAAATAATACATGCATTTAGGTATGCACATAATTACACATATAACCAATAACATTATATATTCCTAACTCCATTTTGTCAATATTAAAAGAACGTATATATTTTATATTCCTACCTTTTTCTGCATTTTTTTATTCAAAAACCAAACTATACAATGACAATTTAAAAGGCATCGTTTTAAAAGCGATGCCTTTTCTTTCATTCTTCTGATTTTTTTGGGTTTTCGGCAGTTTTTTTAGATGAGTCTTCAACAACTGCATCTTCAACAGCCTGGTCCATATCTCCCCTGGCAACCTTTTGATAGTGACGCTCGGCAATATCGTTAAACATCATTATAAGTGTAGCAAAAACAGGTACACCGAGCAAGATACCTGCCACACCGAAAAATCCGCCACCGATAGTAATAGCGATCAAGGCATATATAGGTTTTAACCCCACCGAACGACCGACTATTCTAGGTTGTAACACATTGCTGTCAACCTGCTGGATAACAAGAATACAAGCGGCGGTGATAAGCGCAGGGATAACACCATCCGAAACAGCAGCAAACACCGAAACTCCGACACCCGCAATAATAGCTCCAAAGTAAGGGACAAGATTGGAAATACCAACCAAAATACCAAACAAAGGTGCATAATCAATACCAAGTATAAGGAAGGTAATTATACACATCACAGCTACTATCAATGCATCGATTAAGGTGCCATACATATATGAGTAGAAAACATCTGCGATTTTTCCCAAATAACGCTTGGTGGCCGAAACCTTGTTCGTACTTGTGAACACTGATAAAACTTTACCAACAGAACGCATCAAATTCTCACGGCTGAGCAACATATAAACCGATGAGAAAATTGCTAAAACGGCATCGATAAGCGCAACGCCAAAGCGGAAAACTCCATCGGCAATTGCCGAAAGTTTATTAACATCGATTTCACCGATTATATTTACAATGCTGATTTTATTGATAATGTCATCCGGTTCAAAAAATCCTAAAAACTTGCCGTTTGCATCACACTTTGATTTTATAAATGCCACAGCCGATTCATAATAAGCGCCTCGGTTATTATAAAGTTCAATAACGCTCCTGACAACCCAAGGTATTACAAGCGCGATAACAGCTATTAAAATCGCGACAACGATAAGATAAACTGCCAAAACCGAAACGCCTCTGGCGTGTTTGGAAAAGAAATTTGGCTTTTTGGATTTTTTTAACAAAAACTCTATCTTGTTGCAAGGCACATACAAAATAAACGCTATTATAAAGCCTGCAATAAACGGTGATATAATTTCAAAGAAGTTCCCTAATACACCAAAGATGATTGAAAGATTTGAAAGCGTTTCTTTGAATATTAAAACAGCCGCAACAAATATAAAAGCCGCAATCCACATTGACAACTGCTTATGCTTTTGGTAAAATTTCATTGATAACCTCCGACATTTATGCTAAAATGACAAAGTAATATAAATTACATTATAATTATAGCAGAAACTTATTTGATTACAAGTAAAAAAATGG
>JAZNEE010000198.1:0-4419 GCA_045588405.1 Acutalibacteraceae bacterium | reverse complement strand
GGGGCTCCAAGTCTTTGGGTTTTCGATTTTAACGGTTATTTCGTCACCGCCAAATTCATAAACCTTGTCACCATCTTCAAAATGTATCACAAGTTTTTTATCACATTTGCAACCGATAACCTTTATATTAACAGAATCAAGAGTTGGGGTGATTTTGAGCGTTTCTATGTGTTCTTCGGGCACACTTTCAAGCCAAACGGTCTGCCAAATACCGCTGATGGGTGTATACCACATACCGCCTCGGTCACGTCGCTGTTTGCCATAGGGCAATTCTCGGTCAAGTGTGTCGGTGACATATACGGCTACTTCGTTTTCACCGTCTAAAACAAATTCGGTTATATCAAACGAAAAAGGCAGATATCCACCAACGTTTTCACCCAAAGCGTTGCCGTTAATTAAAACTTCGCATTTTTGGTCAACCGCGCCAAAGTGAAGCAAAATCTTGCCTTTGCAAAAGTTTTCGGGCAAAGAAAATTGCTTTACGTAAAGGTATTTTTCGTTGGGTTTTAGTTCGCGTTCAATCCCTGAAATACGTGATTCCGGCGGATAGGGTACAACAATTTCGCCTAAATCTTGACAGTAACCCTTGCCCAAAACCGAAAGCTCCCATTTTCCGTTAAGAGGAAAGTACGAGTCGCGCTTTAACTGTGGTCTTGGATACTCGTTCCAAGCGTTTTCGGGGTCGTTTTCAAACGGAGTTTTAAGATTTTTGTTTAAGTTTAGCATTTTTACCTCCAAAGACGGCTAAAACAACTGCAAGCAAAACGATTACAACAAGTGCTGCAAGGAAGATATTTTGGTTGGGAATAAACGACATTGTTCCGTCGTTGTTAAGCTTCATTTCGGCATTTTTGAGTACCAATTTACCAATATAAGGACCAATAATACCGGGGATAAGCACCTGCGAGAAAATGCGAACACCTTGGAACATTCCTGCCTTTTTCTCGGGTGTCAAATCGCGGATTTTTGCGCCAAAAACTGCCATTCCCGCAAGATATCCACACATCATAAGAAGTGAACCGATAAAAACGGGAATGTAACCGCGGAAGAAGAACAGTAAAATATAGCCAAGGCAAAGCCACAAAACCGAGAACCAACCCGCAAACGAAAAGCCTTTTTTGTCATAAACTTTGCCCCAAAGAGCCGTTACAACCGAGGCTAAAATTATGGCGGGAGCCATTACAAAAACGTAGTCTGCCATTCCAAGCGAGGTTTCGTAGTATATAATGAGATAGGGCATAAAAATCTGAATTGAGATATTGAAAATTATAAAACAAGCAAGATAAAAATAAAGCGACTTATTGGCGACTATTGTTGAGGGCTTAAAGCCGTGAATAACCGAGTTCCAGTAGCCAATTTGCGATTTTTCGGTGTTTTTATCCTCAATTATAAAACAACCAATTATGCCGACGAGTGTTACAATCGCACCGATAACGGTGAATATAATGCTCCAGCTTTGAGCTTTTTCCAAATCGAAGGCCATAAATCCGCCGAAAACCACTAAAATAGCAACAAGCGGCATCATTGCGTTGATGCCTTCTGCGGCACCACGGTTAGAGTTATCGGTGCTGTCGGTCAGCCAAGCATTAAAGGCAGCATCGTTAGCCGAGGAACCGAAAAAGGTCATAATGCAGTCGAAGATTATAACCAAGTTAGCGCCCAAAACGGCTGAGGCAACGGTAGGGAAAAGAGAACCCAAAATATCGGCTCTTAAAAAAACAAACCCAAAAATCGAAACGCCCCAAAGTATGTATCCACCACAGATAAACAGTTTTCGTTTGCCGATTTTGTCGGACAACGCGCCGATAAGCACGGTTGTGACCGTGGCGGATATGGCGCTCGCGGCAACCATTGCCGAAATTTGTCCTGCTGTGGCGTTGAACATTTCGTATATAAAAACATTCAAATACATATTTTCAACAACCCAAGCGACCTGACCTATAAGGCTAAAAAGGGTTAAAGCCAACCAAAATTTAGGTGAAAGTTTTGTTTTCATAAAATCAGTCTCCATAATTATATTCAAAATAGTCTTCAATATAAACGTCGGAATTTTTTATAATATCTTTGCGTTTGGACAAAGAAAAACTGTCCTGCTTTGCAATAACGTAAAGACCTACGTCTTTTGCCGTTTTTATGCTGTATAAAGCGTCCTCGAAAAGTGCTAAATCGGTAACGTCGCACCCAAAACGCTCGGCAATTCCATAGAAAATATCGGGCGAAGCCTTGCCTTTGGGATAATCGTCGGTTGTGACAACAAAATCAAAAAACGCAAGCAGATTAGCTCGGTCGAGCGCCATATTAACAAGCCTTGTTGGGGTTGCCGAGGCACAGCAAAGCCTAACTCCGTTGGCTTTGAGAGAATGCAACACTTCAGCTACTCCGTCGATTGGACTTGGCTCGTTATAGTAAAAATATTCAAGAACCTCGTAAACGTTTTCGGGGGTCATGGCATGAACTAACGGTTCAGAAGTGTGTTGTCTTAAATATTCGAGTCCCTTATACGTTGGCATATCAAATGCAAAGTTTAGCGTTTCATCGTCGATCTGAGGCTTTGGCAATCCGTTTATTTCGGCATAGTAGCTGACAGAATTTCGCCAGTACTTCATCGTGTCAAGCAACGTGCCGTCCATATCAAAAATTGCATATTTGAATTTCATTTTTATCACCAAATTTATTATACTTTATATCCTTAAAATAGTAAAGTGGGTATTTGTGTAAATTGAGGTTTGTATGGTGCTGATAAAAAACAACTGTCATTCAAAATGGCAGATGAAGTAACTTAAATTTAAATTCTCCGCACCACTTGGAATGACAGTTTTGTTTTATAAATATCCTCTTATATCCATGATGAGTTTTTCTTCAAGGTTTATAAGTCTTTTGGTGATGTCCTTGGACTTTTCGTCGGCGGCTTTGTATTGGTTGAGGTATTTGTTTAGCGATTTAACGCCCATATTACAGCCATCGGTCATAAGGTCGGCAACGGTGCTGTCGGAATCGTCAACGCCTAATTTTACGTTGGTTTTAATCCAAGACATTCCCTTGGCAATCGGGTTGGGGTTTTTGCCGTCGTCGTGGTATCGGTCAAGCTCGTCCTGAATTTCCGAGCCTAAATTTACGTGCTCATCCTTGCAAGAGTTGAGATATTGTTTTAAAGAATCCGAGTGTACCGAACCTAAAACGTCGTCAATCGAGGCAACTCCCATTTTAACACCGGCATCGCATTCACGAAGTAATTTTATTGTATCTTGTTCTATCATTTTTTAAATCCTTTCAAAAGTTTTATATAAAAATTATGCCCCAATTTCGGCTGTTTATTAGTCGAAAACGGGGCAATTTTGTTTTTTGTATTTAATATTTTCAAATGTTTTCCATCAAGAATTTTTGTAAATCGTCAAAGTTTCCGTTAGGATAACGCGAAATATCAATACCCGATTTATTTATAAGGCAATGGGTCAGCAAAAAGACCTTTAATCCTAAATCCTCGGCCGGCATATCGTCGTCAACGTCGTTGCCAACCATAATGCATTCTTCCGGCTTAAGGTCGAACTTTTGCAGAATTTCGTTATAATAAGCCATGCTTGGCTTTGTGCTTTTAGAGTTTTCATAGGTGGTCACAAGTGCAAAATCCTCTGCATCAAGACCAGCCCATTTCATACGCTTTTTGGTGGCAATTTCAGGGAAAACGGGGTTGGTTGCAAGAATTACAGGAACGTCTTTGGCTTTAAGCATTTTTATGGTTTCATTTGCCTTTTCATTAAAGCCGCAAATCGATGAAAACTTATCAAAATCATTGTTGTAAAAGTCATCAAACAAATAAAGGTCTTTCTTTAAATCTTCTCCAAAAACGCTGTAAAGGCAGTCCCAAAAAGATTCTTCATTAAGCCTTTCGGGGTCGTTTTTCATAGCGGCAACACCCGACCAAATAACCTTTACAAGTTTTTGCGAGTCATAGCCTCTCGATGCAAACTTTTTTGCCAACCCTCCGAAATAATTTTTAATAAATTCATCCAAATCCATGGGCAAAAGTGTGCCGTCGAGGTCGAATAAAACTGCTTTAATAGCCATTTCTTACTCCTAATTTCAGTAGTGATATTTTTTCTGTTTAATTTTAAGGAACACGGCCGAAACAATGACTGCCAAAAGTTCTGCGGCGGTTATCGACCACCAAATTCCGTCAACGCCTAAAATCAAAGGCAATAAAATAACGGCGGCAATCTGAAAAACCAATGTTCGTAAAAAAGAGATAACTGCCGAGGTAACACCGTCGTTGAGCGCCGTGAAAAAGGCAGAGCCGAAAATTGCAAACCCTGTGAAAGCAAAGGCTATCGAGAAAATTCTGAAGCCTTTAACGGTGAGTTCTAAAAGTTCTAAATCATAGCCGACAAAAATCTGCGCCAAAGGTCTTGCAAGAAGTAAGGC
>JAZNEE010000197.1:0-13111 GCA_045588405.1 Acutalibacteraceae bacterium | reverse complement strand
CCAGAGTCAGCAAACTTCTGTGTATTATAAAAATCGACCTTTCGGGCGATATGTCGTACGCAACCGTTTATGTCAGCGCCATTGAAGGCTATGAAAAAACGGTTGAAAGTGTTAAAGGTCTTAAAAATGCCGCAGGATTTTTGCGTCGAGAACTCGGTGCAAGACTTAAACTCCGCAAAACTCCCGAGCTTCGCTTTGTTGCCGATGATTCGATTGAACATAGTGCAAAAATTGCAAAAATCATCGATTCCTTCGGGGAGGATGCTCAATGAGTTGCCGCGAAATAAACGAAATACAGGCAGCAGAATTTTTAAAATCGCGTGATAATTTTGTGATTTTAACCCACGCATCGCCCGATGGTGATACCTTGGGTTCGGGTCACGGCTTGCTTGCAGCTTTAAGGCTTTTGGGCAAGAACGCCAAGCTTTTATGCCCCGATGAAATACCCCAAAAGTTTTCATTTTTGGGTGCAGAGCAAGAAGGATGCTTTGAACCGAGAACGATTGTTGCGGTTGATATTGCCGACGCAAAGCTTTTGGGTAATTTGGAGCAGGTTTATGGCTCAAAAATCGACCTTTGCATCGACCATCACGGTTCCAACACCCATTTTGCCGAGCTTTTGTATTACGAGCCGGACAGCGCTGCCGCTTGTGAGTGCGTTTATAAGGTGGTTAAGGCATTAGAGGTGGAGATAACACCTTATATTGCAAGTTGTTTGTATCTCGGAATGTCAACCGATACGGGTTGTTTTAAGTTTTCTAACACAACTCCGAGAACTTTGCGCTTTGCGGCTGAACTTATGGAAAAAGGCGCCGCATTTGTCGAAATCAACCGAGTTATGTTTGAAACAAAATCGCGCGAGAGAATTGCAATGGAGCGCCTTGTTCTTGAAAATATGGAGTTTTATTTTGAGGGCAGATGCGCCGTTTTGACGGTGACCGAGGAAATGATAAATTCCACGGGCTGTGACCGTGCTGATTTGGACGGAATCACCGCAATTTCCCGTCAGGTTGAGGGAGTTGTTGTCGGTGCTACCATAAAGGAACAACCTGATGGTAGTTTTAAGGTGTCAATTCGTACCCACGAGCCGTATGATGCCTCGGCAATCTGTAAGGCTTTTGGTGGCGGTGGTCATTTAAGGGCTGCCGGTTGCCGATTCGAACTGCCTGCAAGCGAGGTTAAAAAGCTTCTTTTAGAAAAAATAGCGGAGGTTCTTTAAATGGACTCTGAAAACCTTAACGGTCTTATTTTGCTTGATAAACCCGAGGGGTTTACGTCGTTCAAAGCCGCTGCGGCGCTTCGTCGCATCTACGGAACCAAGAGAGTAGGGCACACAGGCACTTTAGACCCTATGGCAACGGGTGTTTTGCCTATAATGATTGGCAGAGCAACAAGACTTTGCTCGCTCGTTTTAGAGTCGGACAAGCGTTATACCGCAACCGTAAGGCTCGGCATAACAACCGATTCGTTGGATATAACGGGTGAGGTTTTGAGTGAAATAGTGCCTTGTGTTTCGGATGAACAGTTAAAAGAGGCGCTCGAAAAATTCACGGGTGAGTACGACCAGATACCCCCTATGTTTTCTGCCATAAAAAAGGACGGAGTAAGGCTTTATGACCTTGCTCGCCAAGGCAAAGAGGTCGAGCGTGAACCTCGAAGAATTAAAATTTATGAAATAAACCTTTTAGAGCGCCAAGGCGATGAGTTTAAAATCGACGTTCTTTGCTCAAAGGGTACTTATATTCGTTCGCTTGCCGACGATTTGGGCAAGTATTTGGGTTGCGGTGCTTGTCTTACTGCTTTAAGACGAACCAAAACCGCGCAGTTTGATATTTCACAGTGTGTCACATTGGAGCAAATCGAAAGCGACCCCGAAAAACACCTTTTGCCGTGCGAAATGGCGGTGGATTATTTAAAAGAGGTCAGTCTTTCTGAAGGTCAGGCAAGGCGATTTTCTAACGGCGCCGAATTGTCTGCCGACCGACTCAAAATGCCCGAACACAGTGACGGTGAACTGTTTCGTGTGAAGTTCGGTGAAAGATTTTTGGGTCTTGCCGAATTTAAAGAAGAAACCAATGCGTTAAACACAAAATGTGTTATTGAAAGATAAAAAACGATAGAATTTTTAAGGAGGAGGATTACCATGGGTGATAAGGGTACCGTGGCCGTTTTCGGAACGTTCGACGGGCTTCATAAAGGTCACCGCGCGGTTTTAAATTCTGCGCTGGCTTTTTCCGAGTTTGAACCCATCGCTATTACATTTGATGTTCCGCCAAAGCGCTTTGTTTCAAGTGAATTTGTGCCAATGCTTATGACCTCCGACCGCAAAAAGAATATGCTTGCCGAGTTTGGCTTCAAAACTGTTGAAGTGCTTGATTTTGAAAAAATAAGAGATATGACTGCTGAGGAATTTTTGGACGAAATGTTCAATAAATTCAACATAAAGGTTGCAGTTTGCGGATTTAACTACCGATTTGGCAAAAATGCCGAAGGTAATGCCGAGTACTTAACATCCTACTGTCGCAATCATGGTGCCGAAGCCGTAGTTTGCCCGGGAACATTGTTTACGGGACAAATTGTTTCGTCAACCTTCATTCGCAATCTTATAAGCGATGGTCAGATTGCCTTTGCCAATACTTTGCTTGAATCTCGTTTTTCTTTCAGTTCCGAGGTTATGCATGGTGAAGAAAGAGGAAGAAGTTTGGGCTTTCCAACCATAAATCAAGAGCTTGACAGTGACCTGGTTGTGCCGAAATTCGGTGTTTATGCCACCTCGGTAAATATCGACGGTGTGAAATATCCCGCGGTTACAAATATTGGTGTAAGACCCACGTTTTTGCTCAAAAAACCCATCAGTGAAACCTATATAATTGGTTTTGAGGGTGACCTTTACGGTAAAAATTTAGAGGTCGAACTTATTGATTATATCCGCGGAGAAATGAGATTCACAAGTGCCGAGCATTTTAAAGTAACCTTAAGCTCCGATTGCGAAAAGGCTTTAAAACTTTTTGGTGATATTTAACTTTTTAAGAAAGGATTGATTTTATGAATATTTGGCATGATATCAGCCCCAAAAGAATCAGTAAAGACGATTTTATGGCGGTTATCGAGATTGAAAAAGGCTCAAAATGTAAATACGAACTTGATAAGGAAACGGGCATTTTAAAGCTCGACCGAATTCTTTACACTTCAACTCACTATCCTGCAAACTATGGTCTTATTCCGCGCACCTATGCTGATGATAAAGACCCGTTAGACGTGCTTGTGCTTTGTTCACAGCGTCTTATTCCCATGACCTTGGTGCGTTGCTACCCGATTGGTATAATTTGTATGAGCGATAGCGGAGATGCTGATGAAAAAATCATTGCAATACCTTTTGAAGACCCCAACTATAACACCTACACCGATATAAGCGAAATTCCTACCCATATTTTTGAGGAATGGAGCCACTTCTTCAAGGTTTATAAGCAGCTTGAAGGCAAAGAGACTGCCGTCACCGAAACTAAAAATGCCGAGGAAGCCAAAAAGGTTATCCAAAAGGCGATTGATAATTATATCGATAAT
Source organism: Acutalibacteraceae bacterium (assembly GCA_045588405.1). Taxonomy (GTDB): domain Bacteria; phylum Bacillota; class Clostridia; order Oscillospirales; family Acutalibacteraceae; genus UMGS172. The sequence goes on along the minus strand of JAZNEE010000197.1, from coordinate 9,547 downwards.
TATTGCAAATAAAAAACACTTGCTTTTTTAAAGCGAATGTTGTATAATCCTTAAAGTAAATCAAATTAAACGCGTTGATGAAGTAAAGTAACCGTTTAGGCAGTACCCAGAGAGGCGCACCTTTAGGCTGGAAGTGTGCTTGCGTTAGCGAAACGGCGAAGTTCCCTTCGGAGCGGCGATGCTGAAACAAAAAGTAGGTGTCGACGGAGATGCACCGTTAAAGGCAGGGAAGGGTGTTGGCCTTTCTTTAAAGTGCCCGATTTTTTGTCGGGAATGCGGGTGGTACCGCGGAGTTTGTGTTTTAAACTTCGTCCCTTTTTGGGGCGAAGTTTTTTGTTTTTAAAATAACATTTTGGAGGAAACAAAATGAAACAGAAATTAGAAGAAATCAAGGTTTCGGCGCTAAACGAAATCGCTGCCGCTTCTGACGAAAAGGCTATCGAGGATATCCGTGTAGGAGTGCTTGGCAAAAAAGGTGAGCTCACCGCCATTTTAAAGCAGATGGGTGGCTTAAGCCCTGAAGAAAGACCTATTGTTGGCGCTTTGGCAAACAAGGTCAGAGCCGAGCTTGAAGAAGCATTGGGCAAGGCTTCTGCCGATTTTAAGGCCAAGGCAGGAGAACTTAAATTAAAGCAGGAAAAAATCGATATCACTATGCCTTCAAAGCCCGCAAAAGAGGGTAAACTCCATCCTCTTAACACCGTGCTTGAGGATATGATTAACATTTTCCAATCCATGGGCTTTGACGTTGTTGACGGTCCCGAGGTTGAAACCGATTATTATAACTTCGAGGCATTAAACGTTCCTCAAGACCATCCCGCAAGAGACATGCAGGACACCTTCTATATTGCTGAAAATCTGTTGCTCAGAACCCAAACCTCTGCCGCACAGATAAGAACAATGGAAAACCGCAAGCCTCCTATCAAAATCATTTGCCCGGGCCGAGTTTACCGTGCTGACGAGGTTGATGCAACCCATTCTCCTGTTTTCCACCAAATCGAAGGCCTTGTTGTTGATAAGAACATCACAATGTGTGATTTGAAGGGCGTTTTGGAGCAGTTTGCTCACGAAATTTACGGCCCCGAAACCGAGGTCAAATTCCGTCCTTCGTTCTTCCCGTTCACAGAGCCTTCTGTTGAGGTTGACGTTACTTGCTCTGAATGTGGCGGTAAAGGTTGCCGTGTTTGTAAGGGTAGCGGATGGATTGAAATTTTGGGTGCAGGTATGGTTCATCCAAGAGTCCTTAAAGCTTGCGGAATCGACCCCGAGGAATATTCGGGCTTTGCATTTGGTATCGGTCTTGACCGTCTTACCACCACTCGCTATAAAATAAGCGATATTCGTTTGCTTTTTGAAAACGATTTGCGTTTTCTTAATCAGTTTTAATTAGGAGGGTACAGAAATGAAAGTAAGTTTAAGCTGGCTTAAAAAATATGTTGATATAAATGTGCCCGTAGAAGAGCTTTGCGACAAAATGGTTATGGCAGGCTTCGAGGTTGAGGAAATTATCAACCAGGGCGAAAGTATGCGTAACGTGGTTGTTGGTAAGGTTGTTGAAATGGAGCGTCATCCCGACTCCGACCATATGTTCATCTGCCAAATCGACGTTGGAGGAAGTGAAAACGTGCAGATTGTAACAGGCGCACAAAACGTTAACGTTGGCGACCTTGTTCCTGCCGCACTTCACGATTCCGATTTGCCCAACGGTATGCACATCAAAAAGGGTAAGCTTCGCGGTGTTCCTTCTAACGGTATGCTTTGTTCGGGTGAGGAGTTGTGTGTTACAGAGTCCGATTATCCCGGAGCCGAAGTTTATGGTATTATGATTTTAAAATCCGATGCAGGTGCCCCCGGTACCGATATGCGCGAGGTTTTGGGTCTTAACGATTATATTATCGATTTCAAAATCACTGCCAACCGTCCCGACTGCCAGAGCGTTCTTGGTATCGCTCGTGAGGCTGCCGTTGTTTTGGGTGTTCCCTTCAACGAACCTAAGCCTTCTTATAAAACTGTTGGCGATGATATAAAGAATTACATCGATGTTGAGGTTAAAAACTTTGATCTTTGCCCCCGTTACCACGGCAGAGTTATTAAAAACGTTAAAATTGCCGAGTCACCCGATTGGCTTAAAAAGTGCGTAATTGCCGCAGGTATGCGTCCTATCAATAACATTGTTGATATTACCAACTTTGTTATGCTTGAAACCGGTATGCCTATGCACGCTTTTGATTTGCGTGATGTAAAGAGCAATAAAATTATCGTTCGCAACGCACAAAATGGCGAAAAAATCACTACTCTTGACGGCAAGGACCACGAATTAACCGAGGATATGCTCGTTATTGCCGACGGCAGCGATCCTTCGTGCATCGCAGGTATTATGGGTGGTCTTGATAGCGAAATCAAGGAAGATACCACCTCGATTTTCTTCGAGTGTGCTAAATTCCGTCGCGATAGCGTTCGTAAAACTGCTAGAAAATTAGGTGTTCGCACCGAGGCTAGCGGTAGATTCGAGCGTGGCGTTGACATTATCACCGTAAAATACGCAATGGACCGTTGCTTGCAGCTTGTTGAAGAGCTTGGTGCAGGTGAGGTTGTAAGCGGTGAGGTTGATTGCCACAACGGACTTCCCGAAAAGAGAATTTTGACCGTTAAGGTTTCTGACGTTAACGCACTTTTGGGTCTTACCATTGATGCAGACAGAATGGTTCAGATTTTGAACAGCCTTTGCATCGAAACCACACTTAATGACGGCGTTTTAACCTGCCTCGTACCTTCCTTCCGTGACGACGTTGAGGGTAGAGCCGATATAGCCGAAGAGGTTATGCGAATTTACGGCTATGACCATATTATAGGCACTCCTATGAACGGCGCCGTAACTCGTGGCAAAAAGTTGCCCGAGCGTGTTAAGGCCGATAAGATTAAAGCTTGCCTTATCGCTAACGATTTCAATGAAATCACAACCTATTCGTTTATAGGTAGCAAGGCTATCGACGTTCTTGGCTTGGCAGACGATGATGCAAGAAAGAACTGCGTAACCATACTCAATCCCTTGGGTGATGAGTACTCTACTATGAGAACTCAGCTTGTTACCTCTATGATGACCGTTTTGGCAACAAACTATAACCGCAAAAATGCCGATGCAAGACTTTTTGAGCTCAGCAAAATTTTTGTTCCGAAAGCTTTGCCCATAACCGAGCAGCCTTTGGAGATTCCTGCTTTGTGCCTTGGTATGTATGGTGATAACGTTGATTTCTTCGAACTTAAAGGCATTGTTGAGGCGGTTGTTGCTAAATTCACCAAACGTAACATTAGCGTTGAGGTTGCAAACGAAACCTATCTCCATCCCGGCAGAAGTGCGGTGGCGTATCTTGGTCAAACCGCAGTTGCCACCTTTGGCGAGGTACACCCAAAAGTTGCCGAAAGTTTTGGCATTGATGCTCGTTGCTATATTGCCGAGATTAAGCTTGAAGAGCTTTACAAGCTTCCCGCAGAAAAATCGGTTTATAAGCCACTGCCAAAATTCCCTGCAGTTGAGCGTGATTTCGCACTTGTTTGCGATGTTGATACTCCCGTAGGCTTGCTCGACAAAGCTATCCGTGAGGGTGCAGGCAAGCTTTGTGAAAAGGTACAGTTGTTCGACGTTTACATGGGCTCACAGATTGCCGAGGGCAAGAAGAGTGTTGCTTATAGAGTAACCTTGCGTTCAGCCGAAGGCACTCTTGCCGAAGAAGAAACAACAAGAGTTGTAAACAAAATCATGAAGAAACTCGAAGCTGTAGGCGCAACACTTCGCGTTTAAAGTTAAAACTTAAAATAAAAACTCCCGATTCATTTGAATCGGGAGTTGTTTATGTTTAATTAAATTAAGGACGGAGTCTGTCGCGGTCACGGGGGAATGCGGTTGCCTGTTTGATGTTATCAAGGCCTAAAATGTTCTGAACGATTCTTTCAAGTCCCAAGCCCATACCGCCGTGAGGTGGCATACCGTATTTGTGCATGGTGAGGTAGTCTTCAAACTCCTCAACGTCCATGCCTCTTGCGTTCATCTTGGCAATCTGCATCTCATAGTCGTGTATACGCTGACCACCGGTTGTAACCTCAAGACCGTTAAGCAACATATCGAAGCTTAAAGTATACTCGGGGTTTTCGGGATCCTCCATTGCATAGAACGGACGCTTTACGGTGGGGTAGTGGGTTACGAAAACGATGGGTGCGTTATACTCTTTAAGGAAATATTCACCAAGCCATTTTTCCTCTTCGGGAGCAAAGTCGGGCTCCAAAAGTGCCAATTCGCCTTGCTTGCCGGGGTGTGCCTCGGCAAAGAGTTTTTTGGCATCCATAAACTTAATTTTGGGGAAGTTTTCAATCTCGGGGAGTCTTGCGTCCTTGCCAAGATACATTTCAAGCTCGGGAGCATACTGCTCGTTAAGAACCTTGAACATAAACTTGAACATTCTGGCTTCAAGTTCCATCAAATCCTCGAAGGAGTCAATAAAGCCCATTTCAAGGTCAAGTCCCTGGAACTCGTTGATGTGACGGTTGGTGCTGTATTTCTCGGCTCTGAAAACGGGGCCTACTGTGAATACCTTTTGGAAAACGCCAACCATAATCTGCTTATACATCTGGGGGCTCTGGTTAAGATATGCCTTTTGACCAAAGTAGTCAACCTCGAACATATCGGCGCCACCTTCAGCACCCGAGTTTACCATTTTAGGCGGAATGAATTCGGTAAATCCTTCTTGACGCAAGAATTCGCGGAAGGAATAAAGTACGCCGTCGGCAATTTTCAAAATTGCTCTTGCTTTGGGGTTGCGGAGAGCAATAATGCGGTTGTCAAGCAAGGTGTTGAGGTTGAGTTTCTCAATTTTCTTATCGTTTCCGATTTCGATGGGAGGAATTTCGGCTTTGCCTGAAATTCGCTTCATCTCGTTAATGCGGATATCGAAGCCCAAACGGCTACGTTCCTCAACGATAAGGGTACCGTCGATAACAACGCATTCTTCAACGGAAAAATCTTTAATATCAGCATTTGAAATGCCTTCTTCCCAAATGCACTGGAAGGTCATTCGTGCGGAACGAATGATAACAAAAGCAAAACCGCTCATTTCTCTTATGCGGTTGATGGTGCCTTTAAGCGTTACCTTGTCTCCATCTTTAATTGTGCCGTTTTTGAAGCCGTCGATAACGTAAGCGATATCGGTGGTATCAATTCTTTTTTCGGTGTTTAAAAATTCCATTTTTATATCCTCCTTAAAGGTGTTTTCTATAATTTTGCGAGTTCTTCCGCCACAACACGGTTAACGGTGTCGGGCTTGGCTTTGCCTCGCATTTCGCGCATTATCTGTCCCACAAAGAAGCCAACAACCTTGGTTTGACCTGCCTTGTATTGAGCAACGGGACCGGGGTTCGCATCGAAAACCTTTTTAAGAATTTCTCTTATGGCTTCGCTGTCGTCAACCTGTTCTAAGTTATTGTCCTTAATATACTTCTCGGTGTCAAAATCGTCATCGCCAAAAAGCAAGGCTTCAAATACCTGCTTACCGCTTTGTTTTGAAATTCGGTCGGCAAGAACAATTTTTATAAACTCGGCAAATTTTTGTGGGTTTAAGTTTATATCTTCGGGTTCCAAGCCACGCTCGTTCATAAAATAGAGCATTTGGCTAATCATCCAAAATCTAACTTCCTTTGGGTTGCCACACGCTTTGACCGTTGCTTCAAAAAGCTCGGCTATAGGCTTTGAGGAAGAAAGCAAAACAGCATCTGCCTTAGACAAACCAAACTCGGTTTCATATCGTTCGGCCTTTTTGTCGGCAAACTCGGGAAGTGAGTTTTTAAGGTCCTCAATATATTGCCCGTCAAGATTTATGGGTGGAATATCAGGCTCGGGGAAATAGCGGTAATCCTCGGCATTTTCTTTGGAACGCATTGCAAGGCTTTCACCCTTAACGTCATCCCAACGCCTTGTTTCCTGCACAATTTTTCCACCGTTTTCTATTTCCGTTATTTGTCTTGCCGACTCATAAGCGATTGCACGTTCAATAGCTTTGAACGAGTTGATGTTTTTCATCTCGGTTCGGGTGCCAAATGTAGGCGAGCCTTTGGGTCTTACCGAAAGGTTTACATCGGCTCTTAAAGAACCCTCTTGCATCTTGCAGTCGGAAATACCAAGATAAAGAAACGTGGTTTTCAACTTTTCAAGATAGGCGATAACCTCATCAGAGGTTCTGAAATCGGGCTCGGAAACTATTTCAATAAGCGGAATTCCGCAACGGTTGTAGTCAACATAGGTTTCGTTGCCGTTTTCAGAGTGAATCAGCTTGCCGGCATCCTCTTCCATGTGAATTTCGTGAATGCCAATCAGCTTCGTTTCACCCGATTTAAGCTTGATTTCAACCGAGCCGTTTCTTGCAAACGGCAGATATAACTGCGATATCTGATAAGCCTTGGGCAAATCGGGATAGAAGTAATTTTTTCGGTCAAATTTGTTGTATTTGGTGATTTCGCATCCAAGCGCCAAACCGGCTTTCAAAGCATATTCAAGCACCTTTTCGTTAAGTTTTGGCAAAGTGCCCGGGAGTCCCACACATACAGGACAACAGTGCGTGTTCGGCGCACCGCCAAATTCGGTAGTGCAAGAGCAAAACACCTTTGTTTTGGTTGAAAGCTCAACGTGAACTTCAAGTCCTATTACAATTTCCCATTCCATCACGAGTTCACCTCCGACTGATATGCTAAGCCAACGTTTAACACCTGTTTGTCGCAAAGTGAGTTACCTATAAACTGGGCGCCTATGGGCATACCGTTGGAATGAAATCCGCAGGGGATAGATAAAGCAGGCAGTCCTGCAATGTTTGCCGAAACGGTGAATATATCGGCAAGATAACTGCTCACAGGGTCTTGTTTTTGCCCTGATTTTTGAGGAGTTGTTGGGGTTACGGGGCAAAGGATAACGTCGCAGTTTTTAAAGGTTTCGTCGAAATTTTGCTTGATAATAGCTTTAACTTTAAGGGCTTTGCGATAGTAAGCGTCGAAATATCCGCTGGATAACACAAACGCACCCATCATTATTCTGCGCTTGACCTCGTCACCAAAATTTTCGGAACGGGTCTTTTTATAAACAAGCGAAAGGCTGTGGGTATCAGCTCTTGCTCCGTATTTAACACCGTCGTAGCGTGAAAGGTTTGAGCTTGCCTCAGCCGAGGAAATAATGTAGTAAGCCGGTACGGCAAAATCGATGAAAGGCAGACTTATTTCTTTAATTTCAGCGCCCTTTTGCTTTAAAACTTCAGCAACAGATTTTACGGTTTTTGCAATTTCGCTGTCCAGTCCGCAAGAGTCAAACCACTCGGTCGGAATCCCGATTTTAAGCCCTTTAATATTACCGTTTAAAGCGTCGAGATAGCCTTTTTCGGTGGGGAGTGTGGTGCCGTCTTTTAAGTCTTGTCCTGCGATAATATCCATCATAGCGGCTAAGTCTTTAACGTCGCGCGCAATGGGGCCTATTTGGTCAAGTGATGACGCGTGAGCAATAAGGCCGTAACGCGAAACGGAACCATAGGTGGGCTTGAAGCCCGTAACACCACAAAAAGCGGCAGGTTGACGGATACTTCCACCGGTATCGGAGCCGAGTGATATAACAGCTTGTCCCGAAGCTACCGCCGCGGCCGAACCGCTTGATGAACCGCCGGGAGTAAGCTCTTTGTTCAAAGGATTTTTAGTGCTGCCAAAATAGGAGGTTTCACCTGTGTTACCCATTGCAAACTCGTCCATATTTGTTTTGCCGATAATTATAGCACCGCTTTTTTCTAGTTGCTCAACAACCGTTGCGCTATATGGCGGAATGAAATCTGCAAGCATTTTAGAAGCACAGGTGGTTTTGAGATTTTTTGTGCAAATGTTGTCCTTAACGGCAATCGGCACACCTGCAAGAGGCCCCAAAACTTCGCCGTTTTTAAGTTTTATATCAATTTCTTCGGCTTTTTTCAAAGCGTTGTCACTATCGACCGTTATAAATGCATTGATATCTCCATCGGTTTCGGCAATTTTTTTAAGATATATTTCGGTGACTTCTTTTGCGGTGATTTTGCCCGTTTTAATGGCGCTTGCCAATTCTAAGGCAGTTAAGTTCAAAATATCCATTCAAACCACCTCGTTATTCAACCGTTTTAGGCACGGTAAAGCATTCTTCGGTTCGGCATTTTGCGTTTTTCAAAATGTCCTCACGTGAAGTTGAAGGCTCAACCTCGTCTTTACGGAAAACGTTTTCCAAATCGCCAACGTGTGTCAACGGCTCGACGTTTTCGGTGTCGAGCTTGTTTAAGGTCGCCATAAACTCCACAATTGATTCAAGTTCCAGTTTCATTTTATCGCTTGCCGTACCATCAAGTTCCAACTTCGAAAGCTCGGCAATATATTTAACTTCCTGTTCGGTTATTATCATATAAAACTCCTTAAAATCAAAAAAACCGCCTTTTATCCCTTCACAAGGGACGAAAGACAGCTTCCGCGGTACCACCCAAATTAGCCTAAAAAAAGACTCACTTTAAAGAAATTAACGCTTGTCTCACGGACGGTTCTAATAGGGTAAACCCGTTCTTCCGTCGGCTTGCAAAGTGTCAATATTCGAGGCTCACTACCGCATCGCACCAAACAGCGGCTCTCTGAAAGTTTTAGCTCAAATACCTCAATGCTTATCGCCTTTAACTATGGTTCATTATAACTTATAATATACTTATTTGTCAAGATTATTCTATAACACACTAATTTTATACAAAATCTTGATTACAGCGAAAAAAAGTGATATACTTTAAGATGTTATATATGTGAAAATGGAAGGTGAATTTAATGAAAATAAGCGAATTACTAATGAAAGAAACCTTGTCTATTTCGTTTGAGGTGTTTCCGCCAAAAACCGAAACCAAGTTTGAAAGCGTAAAGACCGCAACCGAGGAGATTGCCAAGCTTGGCCCCAGTTTTATGAGCGTTACTTACGGAGCAGGTGGCGGCACAAGTAAATACACGTTGGACATTGCTAAAAATATCAAAGAACTTTACGGAGTTCCCACTTTGGCGCATCTTACTTGTGTTTCTTCCACCAAAGAAACGGTGAAGCAAAGAATCGCCGACATTAAGGCGGCGGGAATCGGCAATGTTATGGCATTACGAGGTGATATCCCCGAGGAATTAAAGGATTCCGACCGCAAAAATTGGGATTTTCATAACGCCATCGAGCTTGTTCGCGAACTCAAAACGGCTGACCCAAACCTTTGCGTTGGTGGTGCATGTTACCCCGAAATTCACCCCGAAAGCGCTGACCAAAAGACCGATATTAAATATCTTAAAGAAAAGGTCGATGCAGGTTGCGATTTTTTAACAACCCAGATGTTCTTTGATAATAATTTGCTTTATAACTTCCTTTATAAAATCCGTGAGGCAGGCATAACCGTTCCCATAATCCCCGGTGTTATGCCCATTACAAATGCAAATCAGGTAGAACGCGCTATAAAGCTTTCGGGCTCGTTTATGCCACAGCGTTTTAAAAGCCTTG
>JAZNEE010000196.1:0-3379 GCA_045588405.1 Acutalibacteraceae bacterium | reverse complement strand
CGCTGCGGTATTATTGAAGTAACCCTTCCTGATTCAATTCTTACCATTGGAGATTCAGCTTTTAGCGCTTGTGATAAGCTTGTAAATGTTGTTCTTTCTTCCGGAATCAAATCTATCGGTGCTTCTGTTTTCGACGGTTGTGTTGCTTTGGCTAATATCAATCTCGATTGCGAAAAACTCACATCAATCGGCGCATCTGCATTCAACGATTGTAAGGCACTCACCACAGTTGTTCTTCCTAAAAACATCACCGCTATCAGCAACAATCTTTTCAAGAATTGTATAATGCTTAATTCTGTTGTTATACCTGATAGTGTTGCTGCTATCGGTGCTAGTTCGTTTGAAGGCTGCGAAAAGCTTGAAAACATTGTTATTCCTGTAAATGTTACTGTTATCAACGATAAGACCTTCAATGGTTGTAAATCTTTGGTGAACGTTGAAATTAAAGGCAACATCACCAGCGTTGGTGCTTCTGCTTTTGCAGATTGCGCAGCACTTATCAATGTTAAGTTGCCTTCAACAGTCAAAGAAATTGGCAAATCTGCTTTCCAAAACTGTGTTGCCATTACTTCTTTCGAGATCCCCTCAAGTGTAGCAATTCTTCCTGAAAAGATATTCTCGGGTTGTGAAAGTCTTGAAACTGTTGTTCTTCCCGAAACTCTTAACAACATATCAATTGGTGCTTTTGAAAATTGTAAATCTTTGAAGGCTATTACTATTCCTGCAAATGTATCTTCTATTGGTAACTCTGTATTTAAAGGATGCGCTTCTCTTAAAGAAATTACAATTCCTGCAAAGGCTACCATCATTGATTTCTCCACATTCGAAGACTGTACTGCACTTGTAGCCGTAACTTTTGAAAGCAACCCCCGTGCAGTTGGTGATAAAGCGTTTAAGGGTTGTACTTCTTTGAAAGAACTTTCCTTCCAGCCTTCAACTGCCAAAGTTGGTGTTGACGCTTTTAAGGGTTGTAAAAACCTTGAAGTAAAGTGTGTTGAGAATTCAGTTGTTGCAAAATATGTTGCCGAAAACGAAATTAACCATTCGTTTGTTCCCGATACCGAAAACGCCGGTGATGAAGGCAAAATGAACGTAATTCTCTTTATAATTATCTTTGTTGCAATCATCTTGATCGCAGCCGGTGCAGTTGTTCTTAAAATTCAACTCAAGAAAAAGAAGATTAAAGAGACTTCTCTTAAAAGAGATGCTGAATAATTAATAAAAAACTTCGGAAGTTAAGTCTTCCGAAGTTTTTTTGTTTTAATAATGCTAATGAAAAATATTCATTAGTTGTATTAAGGCTTTTTATTTGTTTGGTGCAGAAATAATAGTAAAATAAAAAACACCCGTGTCTTGCGTGACATGGGTGTTTTTGGATTTAATTAAAGTTCATTTCGACCTTCAAATGCTCTTGTTAAAGTGATTTCATCGGCATATTCCAAATCTCCGCCAACCGGGATACCGAGTGCTGGACGTGTGACTTTTATGCCCATTGTTTTAACAAGCCTTGATATATAGCTTGCTGTGGCTTCACCTTCAACTGTTGGATTAGTGGCGACAACAATTTCTGTTACTTCGCCTGAAGAAAGTCTTGCCATCAACTCACGAATTTTAAGTTGGTCGGGGCCAATGCCGTCAAGAGGGGATAAAACGCCGTGTAACACGTGGTATAAGCCTTTATATTCACGTGTACGCTCAAAGGCCATAACATCTTGAGAATCCTCTACAACGCAAATTATACTGCGGTCACGATCAGAAGCTCCGCAAATAGAGCAAACCTCGCTGTCGGTGAGATTTTGGCAGACCGAGCAGTATCTGATTTTTTCTTTTGCTTCCAACAATGCGTTAGAAAACTTCTCAGCCATATTATCCTGCCGGGTAATAACATAATAGGCAAGGCGTCGTGCTGTTTTTTTGCCGATACCGGGCAATCTTTCAAACTGCTCGATAAGTCGGTCAAGAGATGCTACGCTGTAAGCCATTAGAAAAGACCGGGGATGTTAAGACCACCGGTAATAGCACCCATTTCCTTTTCGCTGGTTTCGGCAATGTTTTTCATAACCTCGTTTATTGCGATGGTGATATAATCTTCAAGCATCTCAACGTCATCGGGGTCAACTGCTTCGGGGTCAATTGTGATTTTCTTCATCTCGTGACGTCCGTTGAAGGTTACTTCAACCATACCGCCGCCTGCAGTTGCTGAAAATTCACGTTCTTCTATTTCGGCTTGAAGATTTTGCATATCTTCCTGCATTTTCTGTACTTGTTTGAGCATTGCAGCCTGACTTTGACCGCCGCCACCGGGAATTCTTGCTTTCATAATACTACTTCCTTTTAAACTAAAGTTTTCCGTGTTAAAGGCTCACGGCTGCCAAGATTTAATTTTCAGGGACTTCAAGTTCCTTTAATTTATTGATTATACCTTGCAATGGGTCGGATGATTGAGCAACCGCTTTTTTATAAGGTCCCAAACGATAACTTTGACCGACAACTGCAAAAACAGCATCTTTAATCTGCTGACGATATATAGGATTCTCGTTCCTCATTAGTGAGAAGAACTGATCGTTGCTTGAATCAATAAGCAAAACATCACCACTAATATAAGCGGCCGAACCCGAAAGGGAAGCTGCCATTAAAGGTGCAGTCTTGCCAAGTTCTGAAATAACGTCTTGCCATGCTTCAAACGGAGTCTCACCGCTTTGTTGCGATGGGTTTAAAATATTGGGTTGAGGATTTGAAGGTTCACTACTCATGTCAGGCTCATTTACAGGCTCGGATGGAGTGATTTCCTCAATGTAATCATCAACAGTTTCCTCAACAACCGTTGTTTCAATATCAGCGCTTTCTGTTTTGGGTGCAGGAGTGCTTTGAACGGTTGCGGGGGATAGTGATGCGTATTTAATCTTTGTTTCAATGCGCTCCAATCGGTCAAGAATTGCCGAAGGAGAACTGTCGAGCTGAGGAGTGCAAAGTTTTACAACTGCGGTTTCAAGCTCGGTTCTGCGGTCAGACATTGTCATTCGGTCTAAAGCGTTCACAAAAACGTTTATAGCGTTCACAATGCCTTCAATAGGGTAATCCTTAGCCTGAAGCTTTAATTGCTCCAAGGTTTTTGGAGAGCAAACAATAAGCTGACTCGCCTCGTTGACCGTTTTAACAATCATAAGATTGCGATAGTGGGTTATAAGTTCGTTGCAAAGCCTTTGAAGGTCAACAGCGTTTTTGTGAAGCTCGTCAATCTTTTTAAGTGCAGCGCCAACATCCGATTTTAAAATCATATCGGAAAGCGATAGGCAATAGTCATTTCCTGCCATTGCACAAACCTGCATAACATCTTCTTCGGTTATGTTGTCGGTTCTTGCAGCACAAAGGTCGAGTG
>JAZNEE010000195.1:0-8445 GCA_045588405.1 Acutalibacteraceae bacterium | reverse complement strand
TTTTTAAAAAAATCAAAAAACCTCGGAGTTTTAGTGCTCCGAGGTTCAAAATGTTGTTAATTTGGCTTGATAACCGAGAGTGCTGTGAGTTTTAAATCAAGGCTTTTAGCTCTTGCGGTAACATCTTTGGGTGTTGCATTTTTAAGGGCTTCAAGTCGTGCAAACGGGGGATATCCATCCATAACACAATCAACAAGGCTGCTGACGGTATCTTCAACATCATTATAAATGCGGATTTCGTGTCCGTAGAGCTTACGTCTTGCATCCTCGAAAAGTTGCTCATCAACGCCGTTTTGTGCGATTTTTGAGATTTCCTCTACAATAGCTTCTTTAACCTTTAAGGGGTCTTTGGATTCACCTTCAAAAAGCAAGGCAGAATAGCCGTGGCCATGGAAAAATTCACTTCCAAAGCCGCTGCCGATGAGGCCTTCTTTAAGCAAACGGTCGTAAAGGGGAGATATCTTACCTGCGACGGTTTCAAGCAAAAGCTCAGAGGTTATGATATGCTCTACCGAGTGGTTATATTTCACGGTGTTGTCTTTAACACCAACCACAAAAAGCGGCATAGAAACGGGCATTTTTTGTTCGGTATAATCGGTGACCAAAGAATCGGGTTCATTTGAAATGCCACGGTTTATGACATCACCCTTGTCGGCTTTAACTGTGTTCTCGACCATCTTCAAAACCTTTTGAGTGTCAAAATTACCGCAAACGCAGAGGAACATGTTTGAAGGGTTATAGAAGGTGTTATAGCAATCATAAAGCGTTTTGTCGGTGATTTCGGCTATTGACCCAACTGTTCCCGCAATGTCGATTCTTACCGGATGATTAACGTAAAGTGCTCTGAGCAGATTGAAAAGCACACACCAACCGGGAGAATCGTCGTACATACGAATTTCTTGACCGATGATTCCTTGTTCCTTTTCAACTGTTTCGGGGGTGAAATAAGGAGAAGAAACAAAATTTAGAAGGATATCAAGATTATCATAAAACTTATCAGAGCATTTAAAAAGATAGCAGGTGCGGTCGAACGAGGTATAGGCATTGGCGGAAGCGCCGGTGGTAGCGTATTTTGTAAAAGCATCCTCACCATCTTTGCCTTCAAAAAGCTTGTGCTCCAAAAAGTGTGCAATACCTTCGGGAACGGTTATCATTTCACCGTTTCCAACCGAAAATTCAGTATCAATAGAGCCATAATGGGTGCCAAAAATAGCATAGTTGGCTGAAAAGTCCTTCTTTTCGCAAAGATAAACCTTAAGTCCCGATGAATGTGTTGCAACGGTGCATTTTTCATCAGCAGGTTTATATTCGAAGTGTTGAAAAGTGAAACTCATATATTTTCCTCCTTTGCGGTTTCATCGGGCAACAGGCGGTAAACAGAATCGAGTGAAAATGCGTTGGCAGCTTCAATGACCTGTTCTCTGGTGACCTTGGAAACAAGCTCGCAAGCCTCTTCGGTTGTCATTCGATATTCATCTAAAGCCTTGGACGAATACCAGTTAAGCAACGAACTTTGGTCAGATTCAATCGAGCAAATTTGGTCGATTATAGAACGCTTTGAACAATCCAAATCCCAATCGGAAAAATCACCGATTTTCAAACTGTTATACTCGTTTAAAATAGCCTCTTTTGCCGATTCGATGTTCTTTTCCTCAACACCGCTTTCAACAAAAATCATGCCTTTATTCCTTATAGGTCTTGCCGAGCAATAGTAGCAAAGGCTAAGCTTTTCACGAACGTTCATAAAAAGCTTGCTGGTTGTGCCCATTCCATAGATATAGTTCATAACCCAAACAGGCACTGTTTCGCGATCATTACCGATAGCCGTTGCGGTTCTAAGACCTAAAACAAGTTTTCCTTGGGCAACGGGCATTTTTTCACTGAGTTCGCGACAGTTTTCTTCTGCTTTACGGAACGTGTTTTTGGGTAAGGCTTCAAAACTGCGACTAACTGATGAAACGCGAGACGTAAAGCTGTTTATAAAAGCTTTGGGCTCATTGTCGCCGATAACTATGATTGAAACAAAGGCCTTTTCCAATATGGTTTTATATGCTTTTGCAACGTCTTCTTTGCTAAGGCTTTCTGCTTGCTCCAAAGTGCCGTTTACGTGATATCCGTAAGGCTCTTCTTTGCACATAAGCTCCTCGCATTTTGATTTTGCATAGGTTCTCTTGTCGTTGAGCTCGCTACTTATTCTTTCTTGAAGCAAACGCTTTTCGCGTGCGAAAGCCTCATCGGAACAGAGATCTTTTGCGTTGTATCGGTCAAAAATCATATCGCATAGAAGTTTGCCTGCCAAATCAGACACTTTTTCTTCATTCAACGCAAAGCGGTCGGAATTGACTGCAAGGCAGATTCTCATTTCAAGGCAGTCACCATTTTTTGTTGTCCAAGCACTAACGGTTGCACCGTAGAGCGAAGCTAACTTTCGGTTGAGCGAATAAAGGTCGGGCAGTTCGTTTGTTCCGCTTTTCATAATTGACAAAGCCAATGAGTTAGCAGCATTGTTTTCGCCGGAAGGCAAATAAAAGCCAACCGAAACAAGTGTGGTTTTAAAACGGCCGGTTTCGATAAATGAATAAGAAATTCCATCTGCCAAGGTGTTATTTATCACAGTTGGTTACTCCTTTTTGTTGATGATTTTATTATTGGCTAAAAATGAGTGGTTATAAAAATTCTCCGAGTGGTTTGCACTCGGAGAATTTGATTTTATGCTTCAAGATCGAATTTAAGTTTCTTAACTTTGAAGGGACGGGTAGCGTGGGTGTCTTCCTTAGCTTCATAGGTCATACCGAGTGCGGTGATGTCGTTGTCAAATTCCTCATGTTTGAGGTTGTAGATGATGTTGTCGCGCATAACACCTGCGTTGCCTTCGAATTCGTTGAGCCAGTAGCCGTTTTCTTCAAGAAGTTCGCGGCGCTGTACAACGATAATAACCTTATTTTCGGCATCGGTTATAACGGTTGCTTTGCCAACTTCAAGACCTTTAACGGTTTCATAGTGGCTGCTTGCATATTCCGAATCAGCATCTCCGAAAAGTGAGGTGTAATCCTTGGGTTTGTATCCTTCATCCTTGTTATCTTCGGTTTCAGTCTTGTCTTCGGTTTTATCCTCAGATTTATCATCTTCCGTTTTGTTTTCGGTTTCGGTTTTATCTTCGGTCTTGTCGTCTTTATTTTCTTCAGAATTTTCTTTATCGGCTTTCTTGTCGTCTTCTCTCTTCTTTTCTGCAGCCTTGAATTCCTCGAAAATAACGTCGAAACTTTCGCCGTTGCTTAATCTTTCTGCAAAAGCAGTTGCTTCGTCGGTAAGTATTTTCTTTTCGTCTTCGGTAAGATCCTTTTTGTCAGCATCGACTAATGAATAGCTGAAGCTGTCACCGAGTGTATAGTGTTCGCCAAAATACTTTTCAAGATCGGCCTTGGGAATTTCCTTTTCGCCGCCTTCACCGTAGAGCTCATAGAAATAATAGTTGTAGCTATACTCATAAATCATATACTGCTCATAGGTTTCATAAGCAACGCCGTTAGGGGTGAAGAGGTAGTAATAAGGGGTGTAGTAATTTGAAATATCCTGACCGTACTGAGAATAGCTTATATAGGTGCTGTAATCACAACCAAAGTTCCAATAGCAGTAAGCTTGAACAGATGCAACCTCTTTGGTTTCGTCGTCAAGAGTAATGCCTTTTGCTTCCATAGAGTTGAGAACAGCGGCATATTGTCTTAAAACTCTCAAAGCCTCTTTTTTGACAAAATCTTCATAAGTGATGGTGCCGAGGGGACTTACAACACCATTTTCATCAAACTTATAGGTTTCATACTTGATTTTGGTGGTGTCCTCACCGGCTTCTTTAACATACGAATAAATAGTATTGCGAGCGTTGGTGGCGGCAGTGTAAAGTACACAACTGTACATAGCCGAAGTAAACTCGCGGCCTCCGATTTCGTATGCAATTTCATCCTTGCTGTGACGAGTTAAGAACAAAGTTGCCACCAAGGCGATAGCAAGTATTATTGCTAATACACTGACAATTTTTTTCATGATTTATACTCCTAACCGAGCCGTCAGACGGCTTGATGTTTTGTGTTGTACAATTTAATGTACGTTTCCACATTTTTATACAAGATACAGTATATAATATTACTAACAAAAAGTCCAGCATTTTTTTGCACTTAGTATTACCAAGTTGTGAATTTTTTGTTTCAATCGGCCTTCTTCATGGTCTTTAAAACTTCTTTAAGCGTTTCGATCGAGGTTTGACCTTGATCCGGACGTATTGAAACATAAGGCTTGGCACCTGCACTAAACAAAACTCGACGTTTCATATTAGAGGTTATAAGTCTTGAAATTGCCTCGGTTAAGCCCTCAGCATAAAGCAAAAGCCTTCCGTTTTGTTCGCTGATTTCGGTAAAGCCCAACTCAATGGCTTCGGCTTTGCAAAGAGCAATATCAACAAGCAACGTTACAGTTTTCGGCGGTTCACCAAAGCGGTCGATAAGTTCGTCAATAACGTCAAGTTTGTCTTCTTCGGTTCTGATTGTGGCAATTCGGCGGTAAATGGAAAGCCTTGCCGCAAGAGAGGGAATATAACGCTCGGGGATGTGTGCGTTTACTTTAAGGTCAACCGAGCAATCCTTCTGTTCTTTCACCGCTTCGCCTTTTTCTTCTGCAATGGCGTCCGACAGCATTTTAAGATACATATCGTAACCGACAGATTCCATGTGACCGTGCTGTTCACCACCCAAAATACTGCCTGCACCTCTGATTTCGAGGTCGCGCATGGCAATTCTGAATCCTGAACCGAATTCGGTGAATTTTCTTATGGCATCAAGTCGTTTTTGGGAAATTTCGGTAAGTGCCTTGCCGGGTGTGAACATAAGATAGGCAAAGGCGGTACGATGGCTTCGACCAACTCTGCCTCTGATTTGGTGTAGCTGAGCTAAGCCCATTCGGTCGGCATCTTCAATTATAAGGGTGTTGGCATTTGGCACATCGACACCGGTTTCTATAATGGTTGTGCAAACAAGAATATCAATTTCGTGTTCGGTTAAACTTCGCCAAACCTTTGAAAGAGAGGCTTCGTCCATTTTGCCGTGAGCAATTCCAACCCTGGCGTTAGGGTGATTTTCTTGCAATTTTGCGGCACAAGATTCAATGTTATCGGTGCGGTTGTGCAAATAATAAACCTGACCGCCTCTGCGAAGCTCACGACTTATCGCCTCGTTTACAATTCCGTTGTTTTGCTCGATTACATAGGTTTGAACGGGGTGCCTGTCGAGAGGGGCTTCTTCGATTGACGACATATCTCGAAGCCCCGAAAGTGCCATATTTAGTGTTCTGGGAATGGGGGTGGCAGATAGGGTCAAAGCATCTACCGTGGGGTAAAGCTCTTTGATTTTTTCTTTTTGAGCAACACCAAACCGTTGTTCTTCATCAACAATCAACAGTCCCAAATCTTTAAACTGAACGTCCTTTGAAAAAAGACTGTGTGTTCCAATTATAAGGTCGATATTACCGGCTTTAAGGTCTTTTTTTATTCTTTCCTGTTGCTTTGGAGTTCTGAAACGCGAGAGCATTTCAACCTCAACAGCCATATTGCCAAAGCGTTCAAGAGCGTTGTTGTAATGTTGCCAAGCAAGAATGGTTGTGGGAACAAGCAAAGCGCATTGTTTGCCGTCGGCAATACATTTGAAGGCGGCACGGAAGGCCACCTCGGTTTTGCCAAATCCTACGTCACCACAAAGCAAGCGGTCCATTGGAACGGCACGTTCCATATCTCGTTTAATTTCGTGCGAGCAACGAAGCTGATCGTCGGTTTCCTCAAACGGAAAACGATGTTCAAAGTCGGATTGCAAATCACCGTCGGGACTAAAAGAATAGCCCTGTTGTTGCATTCGTTTGGCATAAAGTGCAGTCAGTTGTTTTGCCATATCTTTAACGGCTTTTTTAACTCGTGTGCGAGTTTTAGTCCAATCTGACGAGCCTAATTTATTAAGCTTAACAGCGGTATCCTCAGCAGAACCAACGTATTTCGACACCATATCAAGCGAGGTTACGGGTACGTAGAGTGCATCTTTACCGGCATAGTTTATTTTAATATAATCTCGTGTTATTCCGTGGGCGCTTATTTGCTGAACACCGGCAAAAATGCCAATACCGTGGGTGATGTGAACAACGTAATCTCCGCGTTCCAATTCTTCCAAAGAGCCTACGGCGGTGCCTTTTCCAAAGTGCTTGCGCTTTTTTGTGGCAATACTTGATCGTCCGTGAACAGTTACCGAAAGACCTGCTTCGGGCAAAGAAAAGCCTTCGGTTAAGGTGCCTGTTGTGACGAAAACACCCACTTCGCCAACATTTGAAGGCTCGGGTGTGAAGTTGGCTTTGATTCCAAGATCGCAAAGTTCTTCGGTCAAATTACTTGCAGCCTTTTCACCGCCTGCAAGTATAACAATAAGCTTGTCGTTTGAATTTTTAATATCCTCGGCAAGTGATGCCGCAGAACCTGAAAAACCACCCGATTGACGAAGATTAAAGTTGAAAAGACCGCAAGGGTTAGGGGAATAAGAGGTCTTTTGAAAACTGTCGCAAAACAGGGTGTTGTGATTTTTCAATTCCTTTTCAAACTGTGAACTGTCAATTAAGACAGAACGAAAATCGGGAGGCAAAACACCTTCCGATAAAAGGTCTTTTATTTCCTCGGAATGAAGTTTTAAGCAACTGTCGTGTTTTTCAAGCACCGAGTTGGTGTCGAAAACCAAGGTTAAAGCGTCGTGGCTTAAATAATCAAAAATCGTTGAGTTTTCGGGGTAGATATATTTAAAATATGTGTCAAATGCCACCGAAGCACCGTTTGCAAGGCGGTCGATATCCTCCGAAATTCGTTTCTTCTGTTCTTCACTAATGGTTTTTCGGTTAAGCAGTTTTTTTATGGAGTTTATAAGGTCGTCTGCAACATCGGGACGCACTTCCGCCACGGGAGTAACGGTAATTTCGTTTAACGGGTCGGTGCGACGTTGAGTATCGGCCTCAAAGAAATAAATACTGTCAATTTCATCGCCAAAAAAGTCGATTCTAATAGGGTCGGGGTAACCGGGTGAAAAGATATCGAGAATGCTACCCCTTAATGAGAATTGACCTGCACCGTCAACCTGTTCGCTTCGCGAATAACCCGATGAAACGAGCTTTGAAACAAGCTCGTCTATGTTATATTCTTCACCCAAAATCAATTTAAAGCGTCGGGCTTTAAGCGTTTCGGGAGGAATTGTTGAACTTATGACGGCGTCGATAGGGGAAATGCAAACGTCGAAATCCCCCTCAAGAATTCTTGAGAGGGTGTCTAATCTTTTGTGTTCATATTCGTGTGAGCTTGAAAAACCGCTTCTGAAACAATAATCTCTTGCGGTGAACACCACCGATTTCATACCGATAGAGGTGAAGTCCTCCAAGGCTCGTTCGGTCTCGGCATCACCTGCGGTGATTACAAGCAGTTTTTTATTAAGTTCTGCGGAAAGGGAAGCGGCAAGTGATACTCGGTGAATATGTGAAAGGCCCGATAAAGCCAACGGAAATTTGTTAGAACCGATATCGCTTTTGAGCCGTGCATATTCCGAAAGCCTGGCAAATCCACGAGGTAAAAATGAATATTTCATTATTTCACCTGTTAAAGCTGTTCATAGCAGCCCCGATTCCTTTGGTTACAGCAGTAAGAGTTGCTTTGGCGGCCAATATTTCAGCTTCGGTTATTTTCTTTTCATCTTCGGGTGACGGCTTGCCCAAAACCCAGTTTGCAAGGTCATATTCAGGGTGTGGTTTTTGACCCATTCCAACCTTTATGCGAGCAACAGCGTCGGTACCCAAAAGTTCAATAATGTCTTTCAGTCCGTTGTGTCCGCCGTGACTGCCCGAAGCGCGAATTCGGAGCCTCCCTGCATCCATAGAAACATCGTCGGATATAACGATAAGGCTCTCAAAAGGAAGCTTATAAAATTTCACTATTTCAGAAACTGCGGCACCTGAGTTGTTCATGAAGGTGAGCGGTTTTACAAGCAAAAGTTTTTTACCATCATGTTCGGTTTCGGCTATGAGTGACTGAAACTTGTTTTTCCATTGAGTGGCTTTAAGCTCATTTGCAATAAGGTCAACTGTTCTGAATCCCGCATTGTGCCTCGTTTTCTCATATTTATCACCGGGATTTCCAAGTCCTACTACAACAAAATCGTATTTTGATTTTCCTTTAAAAAGCATAGTTATTTTTTCCTCATTTTTGTGAAAGTGTAGATGTTAAATGTAAATAACAGAATTGACGAAACGGCACCCAAAATAAATACTGCCGAGCAGGTGTATTTTACAACTGCACCCAAGCCTTTTGCGAGCACGAGCAAATGGGTTATTCCAAGTAGGTCTAAAGCGCAAACAGTAAATAAAGCAAACGCAACAAAATTAAGC
>JAZNEE010000194.1:0-3410 GCA_045588405.1 Acutalibacteraceae bacterium | reverse complement strand
AAAGCTCCGGCACAAATGAACAAATTATTGGTGGAATCAAGTTGAATAATCTCCTGTTGAGGGTGTTTTCTACCACCCTGAGGCGGAACGATTGAAACAGTACCATCCAAAATTTTTAGAAGTGCCTGCTGAACACCCTCACCGCTAACGTCACGGGTAATCGAAACGTTTTCAGACTTTCTTGCGATTTTGTCAATTTCGTCAACGTAGATAATACCACGCTCGGCTTTTTCCACATCAAAATCAGCAGCCTGAATAAGTCTTAAAAGGATGTTTTCAACGTCCTCACCAACGTAACCTGCTTCAGTAAGTGTGGTTGCATCGGCAATAGCGATAGGCACATCAAGAAAACGCGCAAGAGTTTGAGCCAACAATGTTTTACCAACACCGGTGGGTCCAAGCATAAGGACGTTACTCTTGGTAAGCTCAACATCGCTTTTTTCAGAAAAGAAAATTCTCTTATAATGGTTATAAACTGCAACGCTCAAGGTCTTTTTAGCGTCGTCCTGACCGATAACATATTCATCAAGGTGCTTCTTGAGTTCTTCAGGAGTTGGAAGAACAAAATCGGCAGGAGCTTTTGCAGGCTTTTTAGCGTTTTTCTTCTGCTTAGCCCTTGGATCTAAACCATCACTTTCCATTATAAGTGAATGGCAAATATCAATACATTCATCACAGATAAAAACTCCGTTACCTGCAACAAGACGGTCTACCTCAGCCTCACTGCGTCCACAAAACGAACAAACAGGTATGCCGTTATTATTGTTGTTAGACATTTAATTCTCCAATCAATTATCTTTTTTCAATAACACGGTCTACAAGGCCGTATTCTGCGGCTTCAAATGCTGACATAAAGTTATCACGCTCGGTATCGCGCTCGATAACCTCCAAAGGTTTACCGGTGTTTTCGGAAAGTATCTTGTTAAGTTTCTCGCGAGTCTTTTCAATGTGACGAGCATGAATAAGAATATCAGTAGCCTGGCCTTCGGTTGCACCCAACGGCTGATGAATCATGATTTCGCTGTTAGGCAAAGCCAATCTCTTGCCCTTTGCACCCGATGACAAAAGAAAAGCGCCCATAGAAGCTGCCATACCCATACAAATAGTGCTAACGTCGCACTTAATGTAATTCATAGTGTCATAAATAGCCAAACCAGCCGAAACACTTCCGCCGGGGCTGTTGATGTAGAAATGAATATCCTTATCGGGGTCCTTGCTTTCAAGATAAAGCATCTGAGCAATAACAAGGCTTGCAGTTGTGTCGTTAACCTGGTCGCAAAGCATAACGATACGGTCGTTAAGAAGTCTTGAATAAATATCAAACGAACGCTCGCCTGCACCTGTTTGCTCAACAACCATTGGTACTAAACTCATATCCATAAATCTTACTCCAATCTTCCGCTTTTTATTTAACCGATAGCGCGGAAATATCGGTTTGAAACATAATGCGGCAGAATAGTGGTATTCTGCCGCATCGGTACATCGTGTGTTAGCATACCACAAAATAGTATGCAACCAATATTAGGTTTATAAACAAAGTACCTTAAATTATTCGGCGTCCTTTGTTTCTGCCTTCTTGGTAGTGGTCTTCTTAGCGGCAGGTTTCTTTTCTGCAGTTTCGCCTTCTGCCTTCTTAGCAGTAGAAGCAGTCTTCTTAGCGGTAGAAGTAGACTTCTTAGCTGCGGGCTTCTTCTCAGCGGTTTCGCCTTCTGCTTTCTTAGTTGCGGTCTTCTTAGCAGCAGGTTTCTTAGCAGGAGCCTTTGCCTCGGTCTTTTCAGACTTCTTGTCAACCTCAGTGATAACTGCGTTAGCCTTTACAAGCTCCATAGCCTTAGAAACGGTGATATCCTTAGAAAGCTCGGTTGCGGGAATTGCAGCCTTAACCTTGTCAACTTCCATGCCGTAATCCTTAGCCATCTTTTCAAACTCTGCATTGAGATCTTCTTCAGTTGCCTCGAGCTTTTCGAGTTCAACGATCTTTTCAAGAGCAAGACGAATCTTAACCTGGTTTTCAGCCTGAGGTAAGAAGGTGTTCTTAAAGTCTTCAATACTGCCGCCCATATATTTAAGGTAGGTCTGAATGTCCATACCCTGCGACTGAAGTCTGTAAGCAAACTCTTCAACACTCTGCTCAGCTCTACGCTCGATAAGTGCCTGAGGAATCTCAGCCTTAACAAGACCTATAAGCTGTTCAACAAGCTGGTTTTCAACATCCGAGTCAGCCTGCTTCTCTTTTCTTTCAATAGCCTTAGCTTTAAGGTCTGCCTTGTACTCAGCGAGAGTATCAAACTCGCTTACGTCTTTAGCAAACTCATCATCGATAGCGGGAAGCTCTTTAACTTTGAGTTCGTTGATCTTTACCTTGAATACTGCAGGCTTGCCTTTAAGCTCTTCTGCATGGTACTCTTCGGGGAAAGTAACGTTAACGTCAAACTCTTCGCCAACATTGTGACCAATAATCTGATCTTCAAAGCCGGGAATGAAGGAGTTGGAACCGAGGATAAGTGAATATGCCTCGCCTTTGCCGCCTTCAAAAGCTTTATCATCAACAAAGCCTTCAAAATCGATAACAGCGGTATCGTCCTTAGCTGCAGCTCTGTCTTCAACGGTGATCATACGAGAGTTGCGGTCAGCAACACGCTTAACCTCTTCGTCGATTTCCTCATCGGTAACAACTGCCTTTACCTTCTCTGCGGCAAGACCTTTGTAGCCGTCGATTTCAACTTCGGGCATAACGGTGATAACAACCTTAAACTCGATACCCTTTTCTCTGTCGATAGAAACGAGATCGAAATCAATTTTGTCATCAACGTAACTAAGCTTAGACTCGTCGATAGCCGACTGAACAGCATCGGGATAGATTATATTAAGAGCGTCTTCGAAGAAAACAGATTCACCGTAATACTTCTCGATAATGCTCATGGGAGCCTTACCCTTTCTAAATCCGGGAACGTTGATCTTCTTTCCGTTCTGCTTATAAGCCTTTTTGATTGCGTCTGCAAATGTCTCTGCATCAACTGTGATTACCAACTCATAACGGTTGGTTTCTTTTTTACTGAATTCCTTAAGCATTATACTACCTCCAAAAAATTCTCAAAATACTATAACATATATTCTTTAAAATTTCTACTGTTTTTTGAAAATTTTTCAAAATATTTTAAAATTTTACTCTTTTTCCAAAATTTAGCATTTAATTTACAAAATTTTGTACGGAGTAAACTCGATACAATCGCAAGAAACTAATTTATATGTGATTCCATCATGCTCTTTTATCGCTCTATGAAGTCCCGAACCGTGAATGTGGCCATGGTAAACAGTTTTTATATTGTATTTTTTCAGAATATCGGTTATTTCTTCACAGCAAACATCGGCATAAACGGGTGGGTAATGAAGAAACACAATTGGTTCTA
>JAZNEE010000193.1:0-4860 GCA_045588405.1 Acutalibacteraceae bacterium | reverse complement strand
GGAACAATCTATATATTTTTCCGTGTTCTTTAAATGTTGATATAATATTTCTTCAATGTCGGCAACATCAAGCAACGACACCAACAAAGCATTAATTTTAATTTCTTCTTTTTCTTCTTTTGATATTTTATAACAAACTTCAAAATTTTTGCTATATTCATTCACGCAATCATCACAAATACAATCGCCATTTAAATCCTCTTCCAAAAACTCGCCACCGCAAACTTTACATTGTTTGGTTTTTTCAAAGTTTCCTTTGCAAATCGGGCAACCGCTAAATTCTTCCGCCGCATAACCCATTCCGTAAGGGTGATGTTCTTCCCACCTTACCTGTTCACCATCTTCAAAAATATGCCCACATTCTAAACATTTAAAAGCCACTTTTTATTTCCTCCTTTAACTTTGTGAACCTATTTTAACACACATTTTTATATTTGTCAATACTTATTTTTAAATTTTTTAACTTTTTTGAGTAAAATTTGAAATGTCATAAAAATGTCTTGAAATTGGCGCATCGCTGACATTGTACTGTCAAAGGCTTTGTGTTATGGTATTTATGGTGATAAAAATGAATATAGCAAAATTTATACAAAACCATAAAGAATTAAACGAACTACCTTTTTTAATTGTTTTCCGCACTTTATCAATATTAAAAGAAATGAATATGTTAAAAATTGCAGAGGGCGAAAAAAATGTGGAAACAACATAACGAAAACCCTGCCAATGCGAGGGTGGGAGATTGTGTTGTCCGCGCAATAAGTACCGCATTAAAACAAGATTGGGTGAAAACCTATGCAGAATTATGTGTGCAAGGTTTGATGTTCTGCGATTTGCCCTCAAGCAATGCCGTGTGGGGTTCTTATTTAGCACGAAAAGGCTATAAACGATTTGTAATACCCAATGACTGTAATTGCTACACGGTAGAAGATTTCTGCAAAGACCACCCCAAAGGCACTTTTATTTTAGGCACAGGAACTCACGCATTGACCGTTATTGACGGCGACCATTTCGACAGTTGGAACTCAATATCGGAATGCCCTATATATTATTTTACGAAAGAAGAGGAATAAACTATGGCTTACAATTACAACCCTTATTATTACAACAATGGCGCAACACCTGATATGTTAAATCAATTCAAAATACCATATCAGCAAATGCAAGTGCCACAGCAGATGGCACAGCAACCTATTCAGCAACCTATTCAACCACAAGTGCCAAATGTAAACAATGATTTCTTATGGGTGCTTGGTGAGGTGGAAGCAACTTCATACCCTGTTGCACCTAACAACACCGTTACTTTGTGGGACAAAAACCAACCTACAATATATATTAAATCGGCAAACGCTCAAGGCGTACCGTCAATGAGAATACTTGACTTTACAGAACGCACCGCAAACGCCCCTAAAACGCCCGAAAAACACGAATGTCAATGTGGTAATAAATTTATACTTAAAGAAGATTTAAACGCCATACAGAGCGAAATACAAGAGATTGTGTGTAGATTGAGCGATATTGAAGATAAATATAAAACATTATCGGCAAAACCTACACCAAAAACGACTAAAAAGACGGAGGCTGAATAATTATGGCAAACCCACTTTTTGATATGTTTGGTAACAATCCAATGTTAAAACTCATTAAAGATATACAAGACTTTCAAAAAACCTTTACAGGCGACCCAAAAGCACAGGTCGAACAGATGATGAAAGACGGCAAATTATCGCAAGAGCAATTTAACGCCCTTGCACAACAAACAAACCAAATCACACAATTTATGGCAATGATGCCGAAAAAATAAAAGCGGAGGTTAAACCTCCGCAGCGTTAAGTATTCGTGTTTTCGTTTTTTAACCAATTGCTTAAACTCGAAATGCAATCTCCACAAAGAATAATTGTTGTTTCTGTGCTGTCACCAAAACGGCTATCAAAACCTCGCAAAGACATTTCTGTATAGTGGAAGATGTTATTGCTAAATCTTTTCACTTTAACATCATAATCTTCGCATCTTTTTTGGTGAATTATTTTTTCTTGAACAGAAGAACATTCTTTTCCGCAACGGTCGCAAACGGCCTTTCTTATAATTTCAACACCCATTTGTATCAGCCTCCTTGAAATTACAATAACACAATAATTTTTGTTTGTCAACACTTTTTTATAAAACTTTTGGCTTTAATCAAGAGCGTACGGCTTGATTTAGCATATATTATTTAATCTAACGAAAGGATGATTTTAAAATGATGGAAACTGGTTACTCCCTTGCTGACATTGCGGCGGCAACAGGAAATAACAACAATAACGACGGTTTTGGCGGCAACGGCTCAGGATGGTGGATTATACTCTTATTCCTTGCCCTTGCTAACGGTAATTGGGGTGGAAACAACAACGGCGGCGGTAATGGTGGCTACGGCTACTCACAGCCTATTGTGATTGATAGCGGTCGTTCAGGCGGTTGTTGCTCACCTTGTGCAACACAAGCAGACCTTGCCGCAGGCTTTAATAACTCTGCTGTATTGGCTAACCTTAATGACCTTGCACTCGGTCAAGCAGGTATTCAGCAGACGCTTTGCCAAGGCTTTAACGGTGTAAACACCGCTATAATGCAGAATGGCTACAACACACAAGCAGGTTTTAACAGCCTATCACATCAGTTAGCCGACTGTTGCTGTGGTACACAGAGAGCCATTGACGGCGTGAAGTATGCTATCGCTGAACAGGCTTGCGATACTCGCCACGCCCTTTACAACAGCACCCGTGATATTATCGACAATGCTAACGCTAATAGTCGTGCAGTGCTTGATTTCTTGGTTCAATCTAAGCTCGCTGACAAAGATGCTCGAATTGCAACTTTGGAAGGTCAGGTAGCCCGTGCAGACCAGAACGCTGTTTTACGTGCCGCTATTGATGCTAGCACAGCCGAAATTATTAGACGTACTGGCAACGATTGTCCCGTACCCGCTTTTGTCGTGAACGGTCCTACACCTATCAACTTCCCGACTAACTGTTGCGGTCAGGTGCAGTTCTCTAATGGTTGCAATAGCGGTTGCGGTTATTACTAATTGAATAACTTAACTACTATCGCTTAAATGCGATTGTTCGGCTTAAATGCCGATAATGTGAAAGAGAGGCGGTAGGGTAATTATACCTTATCGCCTTGTTTATTTATGAAAGGATGATTTATTTATGGCAGAATATAGTTATATTCCCGTTCAAACCGTAGAAGTTGACGAAAACTTGCTTTTTATGAACGGGTCAAGACAATGCCGAAAAGGTTTTATTCAGCACCGTAACGATAGTGGAATTTTCACTTTCAAAGGTACAAATAACCCTTGTGGTGCAACTTATAAGGTAAGTTTTGGGGCAAATATTGCTATCGCAGACGGTGGCACCGTTGAACCGATTTCTATTGCTTTGACTTACAATGGGGAAGTGTTGAGAAACACAATTCGCACCGTTACACCCGCCGCCATCGGAGATTTTTTCAGCGTAAGTTTCGATACCTTGATTGATGTTCCTTGCGGTTGCTGTGTTTCGATAGCGGTTGAAAATGTAAGTGATACGACTGATATTGATGTTCAAAATGCAAACATCTTATTCAGCCGTGTAGCATAAGAAAGGAGCGAATAAGTATGCATAAAATTAAAGAAATGCTTATGAACGAACTCTATGAGTACGAAGAAAAAGCAAAGAAAATGCCTAATGGCAAAATCTCTCAAAGTGAAATTGACCGCATCCATAAGTTGACCGATACTGTAAAAAATATCTGCAAGATTGACGCTTTGGACGGTGAAGAAGGCTATTCCGAAGACGGTCACTATATGGGCGAAGGTCGTATTTACGGCACTTCTTATGCTCGTGGTCGTGGCAGAAATGCCCGCCGTGACAGTATGGGTAGATATAGCCGTGATGATGGCTATTCCGAAAACTACGGTGGTAATTCTTCTTATGCAAGAGGCGGTCAAGGTGGCAGAGGCGGTAATCGTGGCGGTTCTTCTTATGGTATGTCCTATGACGGCGCAAAAGAACATTTGATGGATAAAGCCGAGGAAATGCTTGAAATGGCACAAGACCCGAAAGAACGCAGAGCCATTGAGAAATTTATGCGTGAATTAGAAGATTAAAAGGTGATACTATGATAACCGAAAAGGAATTAGACCAATATATAGAACATTGCTTGCAAGAACCTGTTACAAGCAATAAGCGGAATATTTTGGCTGACTTAATAATAATAAAGGACTACCTTTTCGGTGAGCCAATCCAAAGCGGTTACAGTTACGACAACAAAATCGAAAAACAAATATACACTAACGGCGATACGGAATTTTTGGCAACTGTAAACGGCAAAGATACTGAAAAGGTAATGGCTATTTTGGATGAACTTATGGAGGCAACAAAAACGCTTCATCCAAGAATGTATGACCGAGTAATCGAAAAAATCAACGACATATAAAAAGAGAGCAGGGGAATAAATCCTCTGCTCTTGTTTTATAATCTTTTAAACAACTGCTTTTTCGCCTTTTCAAATCTTCGGTTTACTTGCCTTGAAGATAAATTGACTTCTTTTTCTTCTGCAATCTTTTCAAGTGCGATATTATCAAGAAATTTGCGTTTTAAAATTATGCGGTCTTTTTCGTCAAATATCCAACGGTCAATAAGGTTTTCCCACTCAAATCGGTCAAGGTTGCTGTCTTCAATGTTCAAGATAAATAACCTCCATCGGTTCGCCGTCAGCATTTAACAATTTCTTTGCAAGGTCGATTTCCGCCTTTAATTCTTTACTTCCATAATTAGAAGCAACTATTATCTTATGGCTACCGCACACTAAATCGAGTTTTAAGGCGTTTTTATCATCTACCGATAT
>JAZNEE010000192.1:0-4488 GCA_045588405.1 Acutalibacteraceae bacterium | reverse complement strand
CAATGCAACCTGGAACTATAAAACCGATGACGTACAAACCGAAGATGGCGAACAAACCAAAGAGAAAAACAACAACAATAATGATGAGTCAAAAGACAATACAATAATTTATATCATTGTTGCTGTTGCGGCAGTGCTTTTGGTTGCAGCTTGTGTTGTTGTGATTGTTTTGATTAAAAAGAAAAAATCAAAAGCCGCATAATTCTATCAGATAAGAATAAAAAGACTGTTATATACCGAAAAGGCAGTTATTAAAAAGGAAGAAACGAATTTTCGTTTCTTCCTTTTTTACTGTTTTTAGAGTTGGATTATAAAAAGCTTCTTTTATGTTATATCTGCATTTGCCTAAATCGGTAGAATTCGCCTTTAAGTTCAAGTAATTCATCATAAGTGCCGAATTCAACACACTTACCGTCCTTAATGACAGCAATCTTATCGGCATTTTTGATCGTAGAAAGTCTGTGTGCCACAATAAAAGTTGTTTTATCTTTCGAAAGGTTATCAATAGCGGTTTGAATATGCTTTTCGGATACGGTATCAAGCGCGCTTGTTGCTTCGTCGAATATAATAACCTTTGGTTTTCTTATAAGCGCACGTGCGATTGAAATACGCTGTTTTTGACCGCCTGACAAATTACCGCCACGTTCACCTACCAACGTATCAAGTCCGTTAGGCTGATTTTCAATAACGTCACGAAGGCAAGCCAAATCAATAACCTGTTGCAAATATGCTTCGCTTACATTTGGTGCGCCATAGGTGATATTATCCCTAATTGTTCCCGAGAACAATATGCTGTTTTGCGGAACAACCGCCAAATTATTACGATAACTTTGAAGGTCGATTTCTGTAATATCAACACCGTCAACCGTAAGTGAACCGCCGGTTGCAAAAAAGAAACCGGTAATCAAATTCATTGCAGTAGATTTACCCGAACCGGATTCGCCAACAAAAGCAACAGTTTCACCGGATTTGATTTTAATATTAAGTCCGTTTAATATCAAGCGGTCGTCATCATCATAATGAAACTGTACGCCTTTAAACTCAAACTCGCCTTTGAGTTCTTTTACAATTTTCTTGTTTTCGTTATTTTCAACGCTGTCGGATTTTAAAATTTCACCGACACTGTTTACAGATTCCGACCCCGAAATTATTGTTGGTACAAGATTTAAAATTGTACTAATGTTACTCATAAACTTTTCGAAATAGGTTTGGTAAAGGGGAATATCACCTATTTTAATGATTCCGGCAAATGCCATATATGTAATAAGTATAAGACTTCCAAGGTTAAAGAACTGCATTACAAGCCATATAATTACCATAAACTTACTTGAAACCATATCGGCCTCATATCCGATTTTTGAAGTGTCGCCAACCAATTTTGACATTTTCTTAACTTCAACGTTTTCAAGCGAATGTGCTTTGGTTACGGGAAGAAGCTCTACCATATCTACAACACGAGAGGTTGTGTTTTCTATTGTTATACGGTAATTGCGGTTCTTTTCTCTAATAGCATTTTTTAGCGAATTTACAATAACAAGCATAATGGGTGCGCACAAAAAGAAGAAGAGAAGAAGCTGCCAACACCCTTTTATAAGCATAACAACAATAATTGTTGCAAGGTTTACAATTATATGCGTTCCGTTAATAAGAATAGATATAATGAGGTTTCTTATTGCGTCGACGTCACGCATTATTTTAGACTGTATTCTACCCGAAGCCATGCGTTTATTAAAACTTATCGTAAGGCGCTGAAGCTTGGCAATAATTGCGGCGCGAAGCGTTGCTTCAATAGAACGGGTTGAATTATATAAAAATTTTCTATAAATAATTTGCAACGGATAATTTATTATAAGCAAAAATAAAGCCACTGCAAGATTTGTCATTATCTTTGAAGCAGTGGACGGTGTGTTTTCAACTAAAGCGTTGATAATATTTGAAGTTGCAATAGGAATAAACAACATCGCACTTAACTGCAAAACACAAAATATTATAGACAAAAATAATTGCTTTTTGTGGCCTTTACACATCCTGAAAAGATTCTTTAAAAAAGACTCTTTTTTGTTTGGCTTGCAATATTTTTCAAGAAAATCATTTTCAAGTCGAAGAAGTTCTTCTTCGGTAAGATTTTCAACGGTTGTTATGGGTTTTATTGTTCTCATTAAACACTCACTCCCTTTGCAACAAGCAAAAACCTATTAAATTTGCTTTTATTATAACTCTGTGTTACTAAAAGTCAAGCAAAATATCCCGATTTGAAATCCGAATGCAGAAGCAGGTGATATTATCCTTAGTGAACAATAATAACTCAAAAGCGCAACCTATAGGGTATGGTTTTTTGTTTTTGCAAAGGTCAGAGAAGGTCAAAAAATATTTTAAAATTTTTGACAAAAACTATTGACAAAGCAGAAAAATGTGGTAATATAATGATAGTTAGCACTCGCAACAACAGAGTGCTAAAAGGCGGTGAGATGGTGGATTTAAGCGATAGAAAGAAAATAATACTTGGAACTATCATTAAAAATTATATAAGAACGGGTGAGCCGATCGGCTCCAAAACTCTTATTGAGCTTTCGGGTTTAAACGTTTCTTCGGCAACGCTTCGTAACGAAATGAGCGACCTTTGCGAGCTTGGGTTTTTGGAGCAGCCGCACACTTCGGCAGGACGTGTTCCCACAAGCGCCGGTTATGACTTTTATTTTGCAAGGCTTATGGGTCGCAGGGATGTTACGCCCGATTTGAGAGTAATAATTGATAAGCTGCTTAATGACGCCGCGAAGGACCCCGAAAACCTTGCCTCGATTGCAGGCGAGATGTTGTCTGACCTTACAGGCTATCCCGCAATTATGGCAACTATAACAAGGGATGAAACCTTAATTAGACGCATTGAGATTTTGCCCATGGGTCGCAAAACGGTGCTTATTCTTCTTATAACTTCCGATGGCTTGGCAAAAAGCCGAATCTGTCGAAGCACGTTTGGTTTGTCGGTTGAGGTTTTAAGCTTTTTCGAACGTTTGTGTGCCACCAATGTTATTGGCACCGAGGTAGCACGTTTTACGCCTGCTTATCTCCAATCGCTTGTTGCAAAATGCGGTGGATTTTCACTGTTTTTAACTCCGCTGTTATCCAGCATTTTTGAAATGGTTGAGGAACTGCAAGCCAAAACAATCAGCGTTAAGGGCGAATCTAATTTGATGAAGTGCTATCGCAACGACCGTGAAGCAAGAGCAATTTTATCCCTCTTTGCCGAACAGGAAAAAATATTCTCATTGCTTGCAAGCACCGAAGACAGCATAGAGATAATTTATGGTGATAAAACTGGAATTGAAGAGTTAAAGCCGTCTAACATCATCGTTGCAAAATACAGTCTTGGCGGTCAAAATGTTGGAAGAATTGGCATTTTGGGTCCAACGAGAATGGCTTATGAACAAATAATTCCGAGTGTTGAATATTTTGCATGGAAGCTCGGAACGGTCATGACGCAGGCTATAAACGACCTTGCAGAGTGATATAATAGTTAGGAAAGGAAGAATTAAGAGTGGAAGAAAAAGAGGTTAAGGTCGAAGAAACAACCGAATCAACCGAAAAGAAGCCCGAGAAAAAGAAAAAGGTTTCCAAAGACGCTGCCGAGATCGAAAGACTTAAAGCCGAGGTTGAGCATCAGAAGGATTTGTTACTTCGCACTGCCGCTGAGTTTGATAATTATAAACGCAGAACAAGTGAGCAAAGCATTACCGCTGCGGAATATACCAAGGCACAAATGCTTAAAAAACTTTTGCCGGTTTTTGATAACGTTGATCGTGCCAACGCGGCCGACAAGGAAAGCCCCGACTATGCAAAAGGCGTTGAGATGATTGTCAAACTTTTGACCGATGCCGTGGTTGATCTCGGTATGGTTGAAATCGGAAAGGTGGGGGACACATTTGACCCAAATCTGCACGAGGCTGTTATGCACATCGAGGATGAAAACCTTGGTGAAAACGTAATAAGCCAGGTGCTTCAAAAAGGTTATAAAATAGGCGACACGGTTATCCGTCCTGCGATGGTTCAGGTTGCCAATTAACAAAATATATAAAATTCGGAGGAATTTATTATGGGAAAAATTATAGGAATTGACTTAGGTACAACCAACTCTTGCGTTGCTGTTATGGAAGGCGGCGAAGCTGTTGTTATCCCCAACGCTGAAGGTGGCAGAACAACTCCTTCTGTTGTTGCATTTAGCAAAGCAGGTGAAAGAATGGTAGGTCAGGTTGCTAAGCGTCAGGCTATCACCAACCCCGACCGCACCGTTATCTCTATCAAACGTGAAATGGGCACTTCTTACACCGTTGATATCGACGGCAAGAAATACACCCCTCAGGAGATATCAGCTATTATTTTGCAGAAGCTCAAAGCCGATGCTGAGGCTTATCTCGGAACAACTGTAACCGAAGCCGTTATCACCGTTCCTGCTTACTTTACCGATGCACAGCGTCAGGCAACCAAGGATGC
>JAZNEE010000191.1:0-2284 GCA_045588405.1 Acutalibacteraceae bacterium | reverse complement strand
ATTTTGCGGAAATCTCTTTTGTTACACACAAGACGATTTTGCCAATCGGTTTCGGCACGGGAGGCCCGTCCTCTACGATATCGCATAAGATCGGTTTTCGGTCTTTGATGCATATCGTCACAAAATAGGCGCCGTTTTGTCCGTAATCGTATTGTGCTAAACGATTTTTCTTGCGTGCCGGTAAATTCATCATCATCACCACAATTATCTTATCACGAGTACACAAGAATTGCAAGGCGGGACGGGAAACCCGTCCCCTACAATGTCACATCGACCTTGCATAAACTTTGTAGGAACACCAATCATCCGCCCAAAACGGCTGTTGAAATAGGGGAGAGGGTGTGGTATAATCAAATTGATAAATTTCAACTTGATAAGGAGCGGAACATAATGCACAATTTGGAAGTTGTAAGAAAACGATATAAACGGCTATGCATTTTCAGAAAAGTGCTTTATATTGTAGCCATCGTATTGGCTCTTGTTGCGCTTGTCGTATCGATTTTTAATCTCTTTGATTGGAACGAAAGCACAAACTGGTTTGTGAAACTGTTTTTCAACGGAAAGCGTGCACCGTTTATATTTGCAATACCCATAGCATTAGTGGAGTGGCGTTTGCGAAAAGTAAAAGAAGAATTATCGTTCCTTGAGGAGTGTCAACGCGAAACAAAAAGCCACACAGAATAATTTTTCGATCCATTGAAATGGGACGAACGGAGGCCTTTATGAAGAGTAAAATGAAAATGCTTTTAAAGTTTGTCGGTATCTTTGCGCTGTGCTTTGCTGTAATCTATTTGATTATGTTTTTCTGGGGATGGAATGCCGTTGAAACAGGAGACCCCATCTTAATAGAAGTCGTTTGCGCCGTCATAATGTCTGTTTTTTTGTTTGCGTTTGGCGAAGCCGTATCCGCACTTGAAAAAAGAGTGAAAACTCTGGAGGGACGAATAAACAAACTTGAAAACAAAGAATGAGACAAAATCCAATTTGTCTAACTGTTCACAATGGTTGAGTCTAAGGAGGTATTCTAATGAAGAAATTCTTACTTTATGCAGTTTTGTTTGCGGTTCATTTTGCTGTTTCGCTTGTGTGTAACTGGATATTGGGCGAAAGTGCGAATATCATCAAAACGCTTATTTCCTCCGTTGTTTTTGTTCTGATTTACCCTGTGGTTCTCCATTTTCTTAAAAAAAGAAAAAGAGAGAGCTAATTTAGTGGCAAATTGTCGTTTAGTTAAATTCCCATTTGACGAACGGTTTTGAACAGAAAAGGGAGCAATGTTTCTATGGATAAGAAGATGGGCCGAAAGAAAATGCGAACAATGAACAGAATTTTAATCGGTTTGCTTGTTGTTGGGTTGCTGATCAGTTTCATAGCAGTGGTGAATTATATCTTTCCTGACAGGTTTCTTTCCTACGATCAGGGTGAGAAGAAAATTCGAAGTTGTTTTGCGGAATTGACTGAGATTTTGGAGTCCCACGGAATCGATATGACGACAGCCAATATAGAAGCGGGGCATCTATTAAGTGACGACGAGTTTGAAATGATGGTGACAATCGATATAGATGAAGACCTGCAATTGGATGTTAGTTTTTATCAGGTGGGAAGACAGCCGTGTTACAAGGTGACCTTGTATCGTTATGGCGAAGTGAATGATACCGCTGACTTTATTGATTTAGCCGATTACCCATACGTATATGAGGTTGCTGCCTATTTGGGAGATTGCTACAGTAGTGGCCACTTGCTGAAGGCCGCTCAAAAGCAACAAAGAGCTGCCATAACGCGGTGGGAAGAAGAGGGGCCGGAGGTATACGAGTATAAGCAGTATAAACGTTTCTTTTGTCGTATGGAAGAGATAGGGTTTGCGTATGTCTGTGAAGCGGATGAGCCGCCCGCTTATCAATACGTGACTATCGATGATTATATGCGCGCATAAATAATGTGTGAGTTGGCATCGTCCGCCAAAACCCCAATTTGGTGAACGGTTTTGAACAGAAAACACCACTCGGAGGAGGTAAAACGATGTTTGAGCAACTGTTGCAAATTGCCAAGGAAAACCTTACGACCTTGAACGAAACCGTTGACGGTTTGCCCGCGCCACAGGTGACGGTTCTGCTCACCGCCAACGACACCGTCTACATTGCGGTTAACGACGTGGACGGCACGATCTGCGAAACGTTGGTGGAAAATCAAGACACCAAGGTCGTCTGTATGCTTACGATGTGGAAAGACGGCGGCGTGGATCTGTCCTCTTATCGTTTTCACACGGCATTGGTGAATATGGATG
>JAZNEE010000190.1:0-3890 GCA_045588405.1 Acutalibacteraceae bacterium | reverse complement strand
AGGAGTTGACTATAAAGCTTGTCTTCCTAAGACCGCTTGGCATCCGACTTTGCTCCGTCGTAGATGGTTTCTCCGTCTGCTTCGCTTGATTTTACAATTTGGATATAGCTACGCTTTTTGCCCTTAATGGACATATCTTCGTTGTTTTTCTTGATATAGTCGGTATATCCATCCGATTCAAACAAAGTAGCACGCAACGGCTTATTATCGTCAATCTGCCAAAAGCGGATGCCGGCCATCAAAGCTCCATTTTCTTCGTCATACAGAGGTACAAACTCAAGCAAAGAATATACTTCCAAATGGTCGTAATTCCAAAAGCCAAAACTTACACCGCCGTTTTTGGCGTGCGTGGCGGCTTCTTGAACGGCATTATCAAAACTATTACCCAGTTTATCCTTTGTTTTCTTATCCGAAAAAGACACACCATTTCCAAGCAAAAATTGCACGGCTTGAACAGTAAAATAGTTATACCAGTTCGACGCAATTTTGCTGTTAGGAGACCATACATCTTTTACCGCTTTTCCCATTTGATTATAGATATATTTCTCATATCTCATAATCGTGGGGTTTTTATGCCGATAATACAGGTCTGCATCTACCGCAATTTTATACTGTTCGCTGTTTTTGTGTTTTTCAATAGCGGACAGAATAAAGTCCATTCTTTCTTTTTCGGTTTTTAACGCCGAAAAGTCTTGAAAAGTATACAATTCATCACCTCATACATAAAATGCAAAAACAAGCCCTTTTATGGACTTCTTTTTTCCTTTGCATATTTTACCTATCGCAGAATTGTCAACCCCATAATAAACAGACGCTTCCATTATTGAACTAAAAACGTTGTTGTCGTTCAAACAAACAACCCGTTTCTTTTTGGAACAAGAAATCTTTTCTCTCGTTTCCGCACTTCTCGGTACACCCTTTAATTTGCTCGGTCTGCCCTTTAATGCTATGCTTAATTTATCTCTTGTTTCCTGACTGACAATTCTTCCTTTTCCTGCGGCAGAAAGTTTTTTCCTTGTTTGTTCGTCTATAATTCTGCCCTTTAACGCCATCGACATTTTCATTTTAGATAACTCTGTGTGGTGTCTATTATACATAGGGTTGTTTTGCGTTTTATATCTTTCTTTTGCCAGAACACTTAACAACGCTCTTGTTTCTTGACTTTGTTTCCCTCTCGCTTCTCCGCCGTTTGAAATGTTATATCCAAACTGACGCTCATTCGTCCTGTATAACTTTATTAAATATACTTCCTTATCCTCCGCCTGTTCTTTCGTGAGGTTTTCAAAAAGAATATCGTGCGAAAAGTTGTCCCATCCATACTTTTTAATGGCAAGGCTAAAATGTCTATTATTTCTATATCCGTTACCGTTTTGCCATCTTCTTTCGGGTTTCATCCCAGTAATTCCAAAATATTTTTTGCCATTGATCTTGTTCGTGTGGCAATAAACACAATAAGCCATAATATAATTCTCCCTAATAGAATATTATTATAAAGCAGGTTAGAATTGATTAGGGCAATTCAACGGTAGCTACTCCGCTGTCCCTGCTATATAACTAATTATACCACATTTATGCTGTTTTTGCAACTTTTAGCGTGAGAATGTCAATCACGCTCCCTTATTGATTTTTCAATGCTTTCCAATCTATCTTTTCTCCACACAAGGGGCAGAAATCAAATCTACGCATATCCGTGTTTTTCCGCCTGTCTGCATAATCAGCCATAACCCAGCCTTTAATTCCGTGATTGTAGCCTTTGTATAAAGGGTCTATTTCAAATGCGTTTTTCAGTTCAAGTCTATCCCTAATGTGTTGCTTTAACCCGTCAACGGTTGTTAAATGCGTGTCTTCATAGTCATAAATCAAACCTACAATGTGTTCGCATTTCATATAGTTTGCCTCCTACATAAAAATCGGTTTTCAAAATGAGTTTAACTTTTCAATGCCAAAAACATAAACTCATTTCTAAAACACATTCAAAATCCGTTTGTTTTCAAAACAAATTACATAAAAATCGGTGTGTAATTGCTTGTTGCCTTACCAACCTTGTTTTTCATAATCGTGTTGGCAAAGTATCGAATATCGTCCATTGCGTGGTCGTTTTCCTTAATGACCGTATCAGCGGTTGCTTTATCATCCCACCGATACAAGCCAAACTCGGCTATGCTGTCAACGCAGGAACGGTGGATTTTGATGTTGCCGTTTTTCAGATATACCGCCGTTCTACGAATACCATCCAGCACATCATTGTTCGCCTTTCGGATCGTAAAACCACGCTTTCGCAATGCGGCGATAAATGAAGCCGCCGAGGGGTCAACAATAACTTGCCGGATGTTGTGCCCCTTTGCCAATTCTTCCACAGCATCGCAGTAGTCCTCGTCCGTCCGCTGTACTGCCCTTTCTCTGCCATTGTAGTAATATTCCTTTATCCGTGTGGCTTTGTCGCCCAAAACGCACCACAGACCGGCAGAAAAGGGATTCATTGTGCCGTAGTCGATTGAGATGTAGTATTCGCCATTCTTCGGGATTTCGTCAACGATGTTCGGCTCGCCAAAGTCGTAGACCAAACCCTCTGCAATCTTCCGCAAGCCAAGAATGTCACGGTCATACCAAACTGTACCCTTTTTGTAGGTGCTTAATACTGTCCGTAGCTTGTTATCGTCAATGGACAAATTATCGGCTATTGTAAAATGCCCGTAATTATATCCATAGTTTGGATTTTGGGCTTGCTTCTGCAAGTGGAACTCTATCACATCGTTATAATACCAATGTTTCGGTGCTTTTGGGTTTAGATCGTGGAATATCTTTCGGTCAGAACTTGACAGAGTACGGTCAAATACTTCCTTGATAAACTTTTGGTGACATTCGTTTGCCTCTGTCACATAAGCCATACCATAGGTGTTGCCCTTGATGTACTTTTCGTCACCGTCTTTTGCACCACCGGAAATAAGAACAACCTTTTCGCCCGTTTTAGTCTGCACATACAAGCAAGAACGGTCTTTGTATTTGCCCTCACGGCATCGACCTTCAAAGAAATTCGTCAAACCAAAACCATCACAATCAAGGATGTTCAGCTTTGCTGTTGTCTGTGATACTCCCGCTATAAGGTGCAACTTGTTTGGGTGAACCTCCAGCAGAGTGCAGAAAGCCAAAGTTTGCAGGACATTCTTGCCACCTCTTTTGCCACCCTCTGCGACATTAAACCAACTGTCAAAACATCGGCTCAAATAGTCAACTTGATTTTGCGTAAAAGGTGCAGGACTATTCATCTTGCTCCACCTCAAAACTTGCAATATCTCTGTTCGGCTGTGGGTTGCGGATCAAGTCAGCCAGGGCGGTCATATTTTCGTTGGCTCTGCTCTTGTCTGCCTCACTACTTGCTGACAGCCGCTTGACCAACTCTTGACCGGCTTTTATTCTGTCGGTGAGTGAAGCATCCAAACCGAATTGGTCTTTTTCCTCGCCCCTCATAACCTTTGTGTAAAAGGACATTACTTCATCAATGGTCGCAATGTTCTTGCTTTTGATTTGGTCAAGCCGTTCTTGTATATAGGCAGAAATCAAAGGTTTTGACAAGTTTTCACTGCCTATTTGCTGTGCTGTGCTTTCACTATAACCGGCTCTTTTTGCAGCTTCTGTTGCGTTTCCCGTTTCAAGGTAGTAATCGGCAAAAGCCTGCTGTTTTGGAGTGAGTGCCAATTACTCACCTCCATTCAGTAAATCGGCAAGGAAGTTGACAACATCGACCATACGGAATGTTTCAAGCAAGGTTACATTCTGCATTTTATCGTCAATTTCCACTTTCTCTTTCAACACATATTTTGTACACATCTTTTCCAGTTTTTCGGAATAGAATTGGTTTTGATTGATAGTGATATATCTTCCGTTCATGG
>JAZNEE010000189.1:0-4838 GCA_045588405.1 Acutalibacteraceae bacterium | reverse complement strand
AGCTACCGCTATTTTATGAACAAAAACCTTTTCGATAACGTTAATATCGATAAAAGCAAAACCTATGTTCCTAACGGCACCGCTGCTGACCTTGTAAAAGAAGGCCACGATTATGATGCTCTTATCAAAAGTTTGGGTGGTATCGACCTTCAGCTTTTAGGTATCGGTCTTGACGGTCATATCGGCTTTAACGAGCCTGACGAATATTTCACCGCCGAGACCCACCCCGTTGTGCTTGACCCTTCGACCATTGAGGCTAATGCACGTTTCTTCGCTTCGAAGGACGACGTTCCCACAAAGGCTATCACAATGGGTATGATGTCGATTATGCAGGCTAAGAAGATTCTTCTTGTTGCCAACGGCAAAAACAAACTCGACATTCTCAAGGCTTCTATGGAAGGTCCTATCGACCCCAAAGTTCCCGCTTCGATTTTGCAGCTCCATCCCGACGTAACCGTTATTTACAGCGAAGTTTAATGCTAGCAATAAAAAAAAAGTCGGTTAAAACCGAGGAGTTTTGTGTTTTTAAAATTATTACTCTTTAATAACGTTTATCCAGCCTTCGGGTGCAGGAAGTCTGCCCATCTGAATGCCGGTAAGAGTATCGTAAAGCTTTTTGGTTATGGGGCCCATTTCGGTCATACCTGCAGGGAAGCAAATTTCCTTGCCGTGGTCATAGACTTTACCAACGGGCGAGATAACAGCAGCGGTGCCGCAAAGTCCGCACTCTGCGAAGTTTTCAAGCTCGTCTACGCGAACAGGTCTTTCCTCAACCTCAAGTCCGAGATAATCCTTAGCAACAGCCATAAGCGAACGACGGGTGATCGAAGGCAAAATAGTGTTGGATTTGGAAGTTACAACCTTGCCGTCTTTAGTAATGAAGATGATGTTAGCGCCACCGGTTTCCTCAATAAAAGTGTGGGTTGCCGAATCGGTGTACATGTTCTCGTCAAAACCGTTGTCGTGAGCATCAACAATGTTGTAAAGGCTCATAGCGTAGTTAAGACCTGCCTTGATGTGACCTGTTCCCATAGGAGCAGCACGATCAAGGTCGGAAATACGAAGAGTTAAAGGCTTAACGCCACCCTTGAAGTAAGGACCAACGGGTGTTGCAAAAATTCTGAACTGATATTCAGTTGCAGGTTTAACACCGATAACAGCGTCGCTTCCAAACATAAACGGACGCAAATAAAGGGTTGCACCCGAGCCGTAAGGCGGAACAAAATCGGCATTAGCGGCAACTGTCTTTTCAACTGCCTCAACAAACTTCTCAACAGGGAAAACAGGCATTCTAAGTCTTTCACAAGAATCCTTCATACGCTCTGCGTTAAGGTCGGGACGGAAGCAAACAATCTTGCCATCCTCGGTTGTGTAGGCTTTAAGACCCTCGAAGCAGGTTTGAGCATACTGCAAAACACCTGCACCTTCATTTATTACAACGTTTTCATCGGTAATGAGCGCACCTTCGTCCCACTTACCGTCTTTAAAGTTGGCAACAAAACGGTAGTCGGTCTTAACGTAACCGAAACCAAGTTCGCCCCAGTTTATATCCTTCTTAGCCATAAAAATGACCTCCTTAAATCCGCTCTTTTTCTTGCGGTGATAATTTACCATAGAATTTTATCACTATTTATTCTGATTGTCAATAACGCCTTGAAATTTATTGTTGATATCTTAATTCCCAATGGTATAATGCTAACTTTTTGCTGCAAAATAATCCAAAAAAGACGGGTGGTTTGGCTTTGAAAACGAAATCATTTAAAAAAGCGCTTTATGGCACTGCAATAGGCTTTATAAACGCTTTACTCGGTGCAGGCGGCGGAATGTTAGCTGTTCCCATGTTGAAAAAGTTTGATATTGACCAGCGCGAGGCGCACATAAACTCGGTTGCAGTTATTATGCCATTAAGCCTTCTTAGTGCTTTTTTA
The DNA here is from genome assembly GCA_045588405.1 of Acutalibacteraceae bacterium. Taxonomy (GTDB): domain Bacteria; phylum Bacillota; class Clostridia; order Oscillospirales; family Acutalibacteraceae; genus UMGS172. Next base: position 2,910 of record JAZNEE010000189.1, on the reverse strand, counting down.
TACCTCAAAACGGGCAACGTTGATTTCAAGGACGCTTTTCCCTATCTTTTGCCCGGAGTTTTAGGTGCCGCTGTTGGTTCTAACATTATAAAGCACTTCTCAAACAATGCTTTAAACAAAATTTTTGCCCTTTTTATGATTTGGGCAGGTATAAGGTTGATGTTAAAATGACATTCATAACATGCCTTGTGGGCTTTTTATCGGGAGTTATAGGCGCAATGGGGCTTGGCGGTGGCGGTGTTCTTCTTATCTACCTCACCGCTTTTGCCTCGATTGAGCAATTAACCGCCCAAGGAATAAACCTTTTGTTTTTTCTGCCCGTTGGCTTATCCGCAATTATAATTTATTCAATCAAAAAACAAATTCGGTGGAAAACGGTGCTTCCTATGTGGGCAGGTGGCATTTTGGGTGCAGTTTTAGGCTTTTTTATCGCACGTTTTTTAGGTGGCGCTTTGCTTTCCAAGTTGTTTGCCTGCTTTTTGATTGTTTTTGGAATAAGCCGATTGTTTGCAAAAGCCGAAAATCAGAAAAAAGACGATTGAAAATCATGTGGTCAGAGTTCGGTCATATTCAAGCTCTGTTACTGCATAATTTTATTGAATAATCTTTTTTGGGGTGCAAGTTTTGAAAATAACTCTTGGAATAAGCGGTGCTTCGGGCGCTGTTTTGGCGCTTAAAGCCATTGAATATCTATCACGTGAACACGAGCTCTCGGTTGTTGCAAGTGACAACGGCAACCGAATTTTTGAGCAAGAATGTAAAATCAGTCTTTACGACTATTTGCGACGCAAACGCAACGTTTTAAGATTTTATAACAACGACCTATCGGTATCCATCGCAAGCGGAACAGGAGAACAGGACGCAATGATAATCCTGCCCTGCTCTGCCTCAACCGTAGGTCGAATTGCCGGAGGATCTGGTTGTTCATTACTCACCCGTGTCGCCGACGTTATGCTAAAAGAGAAAAAACGGCTTGTGCTTGCCATAAGAGAAAGTCCTTTAAGCACAATCACGCTTAAAAATATGGAATATTTATCAATGTGTGGTGCCGTAATTTGCCCAATTGTTCCACCTTTTTACTGTGAGCCCAAAACACTTGACGAGCTTTACAATCTCACCTTGGGTCGCATACTTTTGTCGGCAGGAATAAAAAACGATCTTATATCACCCAAAAGATAACTGCTGACATTTGTTTTTTAAAATTGCGAAATTTTGGCCTTGAATGCATTTTGGATATCAATTTGAAAAGCGGTTAAGATAATAAAAAGAACTTAAAGGAGCAAAAAATGAAACGATATATGTATTACGTTAAAGGTCTTGGCACAGGAATGGTGGCAGGCTTAGGGTTAGCGGTTGCCGTGAAATGTGTCTGCAAGGAAAACAAAAAACTTAGTAAAAAAACAGGTCGCACCGCCAAACAGATTAGCGATATTATGAGCAGTATCACCGAGATTTTGGGATAAACGAAAGTCCGGGATCCAATGCTCTCCGAACTTAATATCAATCATATTGTTGCATTTGGCTGAACTCTTTAAGAACAAGACCGGGGTTTTTGTCAAGCGCCCAGTTGATTTCATAATCGGCTGTAAACAACAAAAGGTTTCTGCCTTTAACGTCCTGAACCCACTTGGTTGCTTGCATAAGGTTGAGTGATTTTATATCGATATCATCGTTGTCGATGAAACGCACCAAACTATGCGCAGTATCTTGCTTGTGGTATTTTACGCCGTATTCAGACTCCATTCTGAACTGCAAAACCTCGAACTGCAAAACACCAACAACGCCAACATAAACTCTTTCCATACCGCTTCCCGGTAAGAAGAACATCTGAATTGCACCTTCTTGCGCTATCTGGGTAATGCCCTTGGCAAACTGCTTACGTTTGAGTGAATCTATCTGCTCGATAATGGCAAAATGCTCGGGAGCAAAGGTGGGAATTCCGCCATACTGCACCTTGAAGCCTTTGTCACAAATAGTATCGCCAATAGAGAACACGCCCGGATCGAAAACACCGATAATATCGCCTGCATAAGCCTCGTCGATAACCTCGCGTTCCTCGGCCATCATCTGTTGAGGACGAGAAAGCTTGATTGGCTTATTTGCTTGAACGTGGAAATATTCCTTGGAGCGTTCAAACTTGCCCGAACAAATTCGCATAAAGGCAATTCGGTCGCGGTGAGCTTTGTTCATATTTGCTTGAATTTTGAATACGAACGCCGAGAACTTTTCTTCTGTGGGAGCAATCATTTCTTCTCCCGAACGATGAGGAAGCGGCTCGGTTGTCATTTTAAGGAAGTTTTCAAGAAACGGCTCAATACCGAAGTTGTTAAGAGCCGAACCGAAGAAAACGGGAGTCAATTCGCCGTGACGAACCTTATCTAAATCAAAATCGAAGCTTGCACCATCCAAAAGTTCAATCTGGTCAACCAACTCAGCTCTTGAATATTCGCCGATGAGTTCGTCTAACTTTTCGGTATCGGTAAGCTCACACTTGATGGCTTCAAGACGGTTGCTGCCACCGTGGAACTCAGAAAAAGTGAGAATTTTTTGTTCAGCTCTGTCAAAAACGCCCTTGAAATCCTGACCGCAACCAATAGGCCAGTTCATAGGATAGGTGCCTATTCCAAATTCTTTTTCAAGCTGATCCAAAAGGTCAAACGGATCTCTTGCCTCACGGTCAAGCTTATTGATAAAGGTGAAAATCGGGATATGACGCATTGCACAGACCTTGAACAACTTTCTTGTCTGAGGCTCAATACCCTTTGCGGCGTCGATAACCATAACAACGCTGTCAGCAGCGGTTAAGGTACGGTAGGTATCCTCCGAGAAATCCTGATGTCCGGGAGTATCAAGAATGTTGATGCAATAGCCCTCGTACTCAAACTGCAAAACCGAAGAAGTGATTGAAAT